>DATLLB010001019.1:0-12732 GCA_035538075.1 Enhygromyxa sp. | reverse complement strand
CGCAGCCGAACTCGCGCCACTTGTTCGGCGTCGGCGGCTTGCCCTCGGCGGTGACGACCTCGATCGAGGCCTTGCGCTTCTCTTCGCCGCAGTTGAACTGCAGGACCTTGTCGGGCGACAGGTCGACGTGGGCGACCACGTTGTCGAGGCCCTTGCCGGTGATCGGGAGCTGGTTGAGGCCGACGCCGAACTCGGAGAACGGCACGACCACGGTCTCTTCATCGCCGAGCGTGCGGCCGGCGATCTCGACCTCGTCGACGCCGTCGAGATACACGCGGACGTGCACGCCGTCGTCCTTCACGTGCGCCTCGGCGTGCGCCGAAGGCTTGCTGCAGATGCCGAGGCTGAGGACGAGCGCGGAGGTCAATGCAACGGTAGCGAGCTTCACGCGCGCACCCTAAGCGGGGAGCGTGAGCGTTTCAACCGCGGACCTCGTCAGGTCGTTGGCTCTTGCGTCGTCCGAAACGGCGCCGTGTGGTGCCTGGGCACGCTGTTCGGGATCCCGGCCGGCTGCACCTCCTGCAAGCCGGTGATGTTCCAGATCTGGATCGGCTCGCTCTTGCCCTTCACCTGCACCGGCTCGCGCTGCTCGGCGATCACATGAGCGACGCACGATGCCATCGTGCTCGGCGAGATGATCACCTCGCCGGCTCGCGCGACGTTGCACAGCCGCGCGGCCAGGTTCACCGCGTCGCCGATCACCGTGTACTGCAGCGTGCGCGAGGAGCCGATCGCCCCGGCGATCACCGGCCCGGTGTTGATGCCGATGCCGATGTGCAGGGGCTCCTTGCCCTCGGCCGCGCGCAGGCGGTTGAACTCCTCGAGCGCCTTGAGCATGTCGAGCGCACAACGGACCGCGCGGACCGGCGCGTCGACGATCTCCACGGGCGCGCCAAACAGGCCGATGATCTCGTCGCCGACGTACTTGTCGAGCGTGCCGCCGTGCTTGAACAGCGCGTCGACCATGAACTCGAAGTAGTTGTTGAGGGTCTCGACCATCTCCTCGGGCGTGTGCCGCTCGCTCATCGAGGTGAAGCCGCGGATGTCGGCGAACAACATCGTGACCACGCGGTTGGCCCCGGCCTGATCGAGGGTCAGCGCGCCGGAGATGATCTCGTCGACCAGGTTGGGCGAGAGCAGCCGCTGAAACTCGGCCCGCGTCGCCGCCTCGTGCTCGATCTTCTTGGCCAGCCGGAAATTCTGGATCGCGATCGCGGCCTGTGTGGCGATGCCGGAGAACAGCAGCAGGTCCTTGTCGGTGAACGCACCGCTGGCCAGCATCGAGTCGACATGGAACGCGCCGACGAGCTGGTCGCCGACCAGCAGCGGCACGCACATGGTCGAGCGGATGCCCTGCATGATGATGCTCTTGGCGGCCTTGAAGCGCTCGTCGACCATCGCGTCCGAGGACAGCACCGCGGCCTTGTTGCGCTTGACCTCCTCGAGGATCGTGTTGCTGAGCTTGATCTCCTCGTCGGCCCGCTTCTGGCGGACGTAGGCGGGGCTCAGCTGATCGATGTCGGGGTGGTAGAGCAGGATCACCGCCCGGTCGGCGCGGATGATCTGAAAGGTCTCGTCGACGATCTGCTGGAGCAGGAGGTCGAGGTCGGTGCCGAGCGCGAGCTTCTGCGAGAGCTCGTGGGCGATGCGGAGCTTCTCGTAGTCGGCCTTGATCGTCTCGATGTCGGTGATCTCGGCGACCGGCATGAAGCGCTTGCTGGCGTCGATGCGGTTGCGGACCTCGCTCTGGACCTGGCCGGGCATCATCGTGACCCGGCTGCGGTTGGCGGCCTGCTGGGCCTGCTGAGCCCGCGGGTTGTCCTCTGCGAACTGGAAGATCGTGTTGCCGAGCTGGATGCGATCGCCGTCCTTGAGCACGGCCTCGCTGACTCGCTCGCCGTTGAGCATCGTGCCGTTGAGCGAGCCGGCGTCGCGCACCAACCAGCTGCCGTTGGGCGCCAGCGTGATGCGGCAATGCTCCTTCGACACGATCCGGTCGAGCACCTGGATGCTGTTGTCAGGGTGGCGACCGAGCGTGTTGAACGCGGTCAGGGGGTACTCGATCGCCTTTTCCCCCAACAGGATGAGCTTGCCGGACATCGCCTCTCGGTGGTCCCGAGCCCCGATCGTAGGGCAGGCGACGGCGCGAGATCAATGCGAATCTCCGGCCCGCCGCAAAGGGTTCACATGCCGTCGACGGGCGCGTCGGTCTGGAAGTCGCCGGACTGGAGATCCTGGCCTTCGCAGGTCCAGCCGGCACCCCGGCCCGGTCGCGTGCAGAACATCTGGAGCTCGACGATCTTCTCGCGCGGCTCGGTGAACGGGATCTCGATCCAGTCCGAGTACAGCACCCCGAAGCGGATCTGGTCCTCGTCGTCGACCTCGATCCAGTACTCGGCCTGCGGATCGCTGACGCCGAGCGCCTGGATGTCGCTCCTCATGTCGCGCAGCATCTTGTCGACGAGCTTGTCCTCGGCCAGCATCCGCGAGGCTTGGCCGGTGAACTCCGATGAGGTCTCGTCGAGCACGCGCATGACCTCGGACTTGCGCATCGCGACGGGCACGTAGATCCACGCCGCGTACGCGCCGGCGACGAGCGCGACCAGGATCGCGATGACGACCACGTTGAACTTGCGTGGCTGCTTGTAGGTCACCGCCTCTGCCATCGGCTCGCTATCCTAACAGGCCGGCGGCGTCGACGTGCGGGCAATGAAAGCGCACGAGGTCTCGCAAGGCCGCAGCAAAACCCGCTATCATCCCGCCCCGACCTCCCTCGTGTACCACTTGCCCGCATACCTCGCGCTCGAGCGGTGGGTGCTCGCCCGGACGGTCGTGGTCGTGCAGCCCAGCGGGCCCGAGGGGCCCCGGCGGCTGCTCGCCGCGGGAGCGCGGCGGGTGCTGGTGATCGGCGCGGACTTTCCCTCGGAGCCCGGCATGGAGGTGCGCCCGGCCAGCGGAACCCGGTTGCCGCTGCGTGACGAGAGCGTCGACATGGTGCTGTGCATCGAGGCGTTCGGCGGGCTGCGCTCGAACGATCGCCGCGAGCTGCTGCGCGAGGGCTACCGAGTGCTGCGCGGCGAGGGGATCTTCTGCTCGTGGATCGAGCAGCGCGAGGCCGAGGCGTTCGGGCGCACGCTGGTCGGCTCCTCGCAGATCGACTTCTGGGCGCTCGAGGATCAGATCGGCGCGATCTTTCCGCGCGTCGACATGCTCGCGCAGATGCCCTGGCAGGGCTTCTCGCTCGCGCCGATCCTCGATGACGAGTCGGGCGGCGAGCCGCTGCTGGCGTTGCGCGAGGAGCTGCTCGACGAGGCGCCCGAGGCCTCGCACTACCTCGCGGTCGCGAGCAAGACCCGCACGCCGGCCGGGCTCGCGCGCGAGTGCCTGCTGATCCCGCTGCCGCGCAACGAGGTGTTTGGCTTCGATCCGCAGGCCGAGCGCGACAGCGCCGAGATCGAGGAGCTGCGTGACGAGCTCGATCGCCTGCGCGAGGAGCTGAGCCTGCGCGCGGCCAAGGTCGCGGCCGCGCACGGGCGCGTGCGCGAGCTCGAGTCGCAGCTCGAGAGCCTGCGCGCGCGCAGCAGCGAGGTCGAGGCCGCCGAGGTCGATCGTCTGCGCGACGGCCTGACCGAGGCCGAGACCCAGCTGAGCATCTTTCGCGCGCGCGAGCAGGAGCAGGGCGTTCAGATCGCTCGGCTCGAGGACGAGCGCGCCGAGCTCGAGGCCGCGCTGGCGACCGCGCGCAGCGAGCAGAGCACTCGCGGGGCCAACCTCGCGGCGACCGAGGCCGAGCTGCTGCGCGAGCTCGAGGCCGCACGCACGCGGGCGCGCGAGAGCGAGGCCGAGCTACGTCGCGAGCTCGAGGATGCCCGGGCGCGCGCACGCGAGACCGAGGCGCGCGCACGCGAGGGGGAGACCGAGCTGCGTCACGAGCTCGAGACCTCGCGCGTGCGGGTGCGCGAGGTCGAGGCCGAGCTGCGCAAGGCCGACGAGCGCCTGCGCAGCCAGGACACCGATCTCCAGATCCTCACGCGGACCTCGAGCGAGCATGAGCAGGCGGTCGAGCGGCTCACGACCTCGCTCGACAACGAGCGGCGGGCGCTCGAGCAAGCTCGCGCCGACGAGAAGCAGCTGCGTGCGCGGCTCGAGTCGCTCGACGCCGAGCGCGAGGAGCTGCGTCGGCAAAACGAGGTCTACGTGGCCGAGCGCGAGGGCGCTCGCAAGCTCGCGCAGCGGATGGAGGCCGAGCTCGAGGTCGCCGGGCGCCGAGCCAAGGAGCACGAGCAAGCCCACGCGGCCAAGATCGAGGAGGCGTCGCGGCTCGCGGGCGAGCTCGAGGCCATGCGCAGGCGCCTCGACGAAGCCGAGAAGGCGCTCGCGCAGACCCGCTCGCGCGCCGAGGAGCTGACCGCCACCGCGGCGCAAGGGGCCGAGCAAGGTCGCATGCTCGCCGACGTCGCGCTCGATCGCGATCGCATCCGCGAGGAGCTGAGCCAGCGCAACCGCCAGCTCGAGGAGCTCGAGGCCCGCATGTGGGAGACCCGCGAGGCCCTGCAGAAGGAGCGGCTCGAGGGCGTGCGGATCGGCGGCGAGGTCGAGCGCCTGCGCGAGCAGGTCGAGCGCAGCCGGGCCGAGGAGCAGAAGCGATCGCGCGAGGTCGAGCAGCTCGGTCGCGAGCTGCGGGCGCTCGAGGTCGGCAAGGCCGAGGCCACCGCGTTGCTGCGCGCCCGCGATGAACAGCTCGCGCGGCTCAGCCACGAAGCCCAGTCGCTGGCTGGCGCCTCGGCCGACGTCGATCAGCTCCGCACGCAGCTGCGCGAGCGCAACGACGAGCTCACGCGCCTGGCCGAGCAGCTCGCGGCCATCCAGGCCCGCGACGGACAGGCCGAGTCGCGCGCGAAGCAGACCGAGGCCGCGCTGACGCAGGCGCACGAGCGCGTCACCAAGCTGCAGGCCGATCTCGAGCAGCAGACCGCGCTGGTGTCGAGGACCGAGGGCGAGCTCGACGTCAAGCGTCTGGAGATCGAGCAGCTCGGCGGCACCGTCACGAGCTTGCAGGCGCAGCTCGAGGAGGCCCGCGATCGCGCCAAGCAGCGGGAGAGTGAAAAGGCCGAGCTGCAGCGCCAGCTGGAAGAGGCCGCGGCCGTGCGCGACGGTCTGCGAAGGCAGCTGCGCGAGCGCGAGCAGGAGATCGATCGGCTCGCCGCCGACTCCGACACGCACTCGCTGGAGCTCTTGCAGCTACGCCGCGATCTCGAGGCCGCGACCGTGCAGGCCGGTCGCATCGAGCGAGGTGAGGGCGAGGGTCCGAGCGAGGACGAGCTCTCGAGCTGGTCCGAGCCGGCGCGTCGCGAGGTCGAGCGGCTGCGCTCGGCGCTGGCTCAGCAGGCCCGCGATCACGCCCGCGAGCTCACGGCCGCGCGCGCCGACGCGGTCGCCTCGGCCGGTCCCGGCGTCGACGCGCAGCGCTTGCGAAGGCTGCGGCTCGAGCTGCAGGTGCGCACGGCCGAGCAGGAGTACATGCTCGCGCAGCTCGACGGCGCCGAGCAGAAGATCTGGGAGATGACCGACGCGGCGGACCGCAACGCCGCCCGCTTCGCCGCCAGCTTGGCGCAGCTCGAGAAGCACAAGGAAACGGTCGACTCGCTGCTCGACGAGCTCGAGGTCACCCGCAATCTACTGGCCGCCGAGCAGGCCCGCGCGCTCGAGCAGGAGCGCACGCTGGCGAGCGAGCGGGCCAAGATGGCGCGCGCGGGGATCGGCATCGAGGGCTTTCCGACCAGCGACACCACCGACGATCCCTTCGCGGACTTCGAAGGCAGCATGCTCGACCTCGGGCCGGATGAGCCGGCCAAGCCGGCCAAGCCGGAGGCGACCGCGAAGCCCGAGGCCGCCGCGAGCAAGCCGGCCACGACTGCGAAGCCCGAGGTCGCGCCGAAGCCCGAGGCGAGCAAGCCGGCCCCGACAGCGAAGCCCGAGACCGCCGCGAAGCCCGAGTCGGCCGCGCCGAAGCGTCCGAGCGTCGCCTCGGCGAGCAAGCCCAGCAAACCCGGCGAGGCCCGACCGACCGCGCAGGAGCTCGATCAGACGCTCGCGAGCCTGACCGACGACGACGAGGACGAGACCAGCTTCGCCGATCTCAACGACGCCCCGCCAGCGTCGGCCAGCCCCACGCCCAGCGCAGCGACGGCCAGCTCGCCGTCACGCGAGCCCGGCGTGCCGACCGAGGTCGCGAGCGCCCGCACGGTGAAGATCGAGCTCACCTCCACGCGCGCGCGCATGACCGTCGAAGCCGTCGACGACGACGAGTGGCCCGACGAATGAGCGGCGTCAAAGTGGCTGCCTGACCCGGTTCTTGCGGACGGACCCGCCGACGATCAGCAGGATCCCGGTGACCATGACCGGGACACTGACGCCCACACCGATCGGCACGAAATCACGCGTCCCGGCCAAGCCGGTCTGCCAAGCACCGAGGGTGCCGACCAACACCGCACCACCGATGCCGAGGATGACCCCGCCGGCGGTGGTGGTCGCGGACGCCTTGGCAATCTCGTGCTGACGCCAAGCCTCGGTGCGCTGCTGCTGTTGTCGGTCGACGCGGGCGATCATCTGCTGCGAGCTCTGCTCGAGCTCAGCCGTCTTGGTCGCCCGGCCTTCGAGCCGCGCGAGCTCGGCCTCGTGTGCGTCCAGCTCGGTGACGAGCTCGGCACGGCGTCGCTGAGCGTCGGGCGAGCGAGTCGGCGGGTCCCCGGCCGGAGTTGGGATGGCTCGCACGCCGACGACGACCCAGGTCGAGCTCGCGCCCGATTCGGTCAGGAGCCTCTCGACCAGATCACGCGGCGACTCGTCGGGAACACAAGTAAATGTGCCATGCGAGTTGTTGAGTGTGATCTTGGTGAACAGGCCGCTGGCCCGCTCGCACCAGGCGTCGACCTGATCCTGCGAATACCGGGCCCGGCCTTCGAAGTTGCCGCGCATGCGGACTTTGAGGGTCGAGCCCTCGACCTTCGCGGTCAGATCACCCCGGCTATATGGATTGGCCTCGTCGAACAGATCTTCGACCTCGACGGCGAACTCTTTCTGCAGATCCGCGACGACCTCCTTCATGATCTTGCGGGCCGTCAGAAGTAGCTGTTTGCGGCAGCGGTCCATGGCCGCGAGTGCGTCGTCGCGCTGCGGCTCGGATACGTATTCGGCCAATCCCCCAGCCAGTGCGACGCCGGTCTCGAGCGCGGACAAAGCCTCACTGTGTTGGTCGCAGTCACGCGCGAACACCAGCGCGGCCTCGACTCTGTTGGTGTAGCTCTCATACGCCAGCGCTTGCTCACGATAGACGCGCTGGGCGGCCTCATGGGGCTCGTCGAGGGCCGCAATCTCTCGCTCGATCGCCTCAATCGCAGTGGAAGCCGCCACGTGCTCTTGCTCGATCGCGGACCGCTCAGCATCCGCCTCACGGGACTGTCGCCGGGCCCGTTCGAGCGTGCGAGCGTCCTCCGGCGTGCTGGGGGGCGGATTCAGGGCGCAGCCGGATGCCGCGATCGTCAGGGCGAGGATACAGGGTGTGAATCGAGGCATGGTAGCGCTGTGAAAAGTCGGTGACCCCGGCCTTGCTGGGCGAGCCACAACGAGGCCGGGCTCGGCTAGAAACGGGTCACGCGATGCGCTGCAGCTTCCACCATGCGGCCTTGTTCTGCGACCTGATCGGAGGGAAGGTCTGGCCGCTGTTCAACGGGATGACCCGTTCATCCTGGGTGGGGCTTGGGGTGTTGGTGTTGTCGGTATATCCGTCGAACACGTAGAATCCACTGGTCGTGCATGTCGTTCCGGTCTTGAACCGGTCGCCGATGTTGCTCATGCCGTACCAGTGCGAATCTGGACCGCTTGGATCACGGTCACGTGCGCGCGCGACCTCGCAGCATGATCTCACGCACCCGCGTCAGCCCACGCTCGAGGGCGTCCTCCGTCCACTCCGCTGCATCCGGCCCGAGCAAGCTCATGAACTCGACCAGGAGGCTGCGCCGCGCGGCCTCGAGGCGCGACTTGGCGGTGCCAACGGGAATCTCACCGACGTCTGCGAGCTCGCGCAGGGTCAGTCCGTGGAAATAGTGAAGATCGAGCAGGTCGTGGTGATCGGACGTGACTCGCTGCATCGCGTCGAGCAGCAATTGTTGCGACTCGTCGTCCGCGAGGATCGACGCCTGCCCGCGACCGCTGATCGCGAACATCGACTCGGTGAACGGGTCGAAGCTGCCGTTGGGTCGGTGAAGCTCGCGCAGGGTCTCGCGCACGACATTTTGCGCGATGCGGACCAGGAAGGTACGCACCGAGCAGCGCCCCTCGAAGCGTTCGAGCGCCTCGACCATGCGCAAGAAGACCTCCTGAATGAGGTCTTCGATCTGCCGCTCGGGCACCCGTCCGAGGAAGTACACGCGCAGCAGGTTGAAGTGCCGCGCGAGCAATTCGCTTCCCGCGTCGTTGTCTCCGGCGCGCCAGCGTTTGAGCAGCTCGAGGTCCGGATCCGTGTCCATCGCCCCATGAGTAACATGGCGATGGACACGGGCCCAGCTGCTCGGCTCAACGCCGGGGCCGGTCGGGCTGGGCATCGGTCGGTGAGATCTTGATTCGCACGGTGCGAGTCTTGGTTTGTGGCGGCGAGCCGTTGCTGGTCGCCGTCACGTCGACTTCGAGCTCCTCGGTCATCGGGCCAAAGTCGAAATAGGCATACCCGGCGGTCGAGCGCGACCAGCTGACCAGGCCGCTGCCCGGATTGTGCTGGGCGGTGAGCTGCCAAGTCACGCCGCTGACGGTGAAGTCGTGCAGCTCGACCCGGACGATGCCCGCGGAATCGAGCAGGTCGCGATGCTCGGCGTGCACTGTCTGATCGTAGTCGGCGAGGCTGTCGGTGCCGTGCACGAGCTGGAGCGCGGAGGATCCGTCGAGCGTGCCGTCGAAGCGGATCGGGTCTTCTTCGCTGATGTACAATGGGTCGGTCATGGGGGTGGTTCCTGCTTGTCGATGCGGTGTGGTTTGGTGTGGAGAGGTCTTTCAATCCTGCGATCCCAGCTCGGCCAACTGAGCATCGGCGAGCGTGACGATGGTCCACGATTCCTGCTCCTGCTGAGGCGTACGCGGGATCTGAGGGTCCTCGAGCATCTCGACCAGTCGATCGCGCATGCGCGAGATTTGCTGGCGGTCATCGCCATCTATGTCGAGCAGCAGCAGGCAGGTGGTAGTGATGAGATGCAGGTCGTGATTGGGCAGGACGAGCGTCTCGTCGAACCACTTGCGTGCCTCTGCGTCACGGTATTGATTGAGCAGAAGCCGGCCGAGGTTGTAGGTCAGCTCGGGGTCGCGGGGATCGAAGCGCAGCGCCGAGCGATAGGCGAGCTCGGCGGCCCGCGGATGTTCGCCCCGATCAAAGTGATTGGCGAGGTTGACGAGCGCCGGCACCCGCTCCTCGTCTATACCAAACAGCAGCTGTCGGCCCACGACTCGCAATTGCAACGCGACTGCATCACCGAGCCGCTGTTCGTGCGCGGCGAGCAGCGCCTCGAGCTCGCGATAGTCGGCTCGACGCACGTCCCAGAGGCCCACGTCGAGGGCCACGAGCAAATCGCCCGCCTGGTCGAGCAGCTCCTCACCGCGCTCGTACTCCTGCTTGCGCATGATCGTGGTCTTGGCAGCGCCAAGCACCGCTCGGAGCTGCCGCTGGCCATCCCCGACCTTCACGGCAGCGCGGCGTGCCTGCTTGAAGTCGGCAATCGCAGCGTCGTAGTCGCCGCCGATCGACCTCGCACGCGCACAGGGGATCAGCAAGCCAGCGCGGTCGGCTGCCGACCAGGACTTGCGCGTGATCGCATCGCAAGCGGCGATCAGCGACGGCAAGTCCCACGTGGCTTCGTGTGGCCTGATTTCATCATTGAGCACCGCGTAGCCCTCGCGGCTCATCGGCACCGTCGCGCGGGTGACGAAGTCGAGCTCGAAGTCGCCGATGTGTTCGGCCCAGTCCTCGTCGGCCGGGTCGAGCAACGATCGCAGGCTCGCGAGCAGTCCCTCGACGTGCTGGTGACCCGCGTCGTCCTCACGCACACAGGACCGCACGGCCATCGTCTCCATCGCCGCGAGGCGAGCGCGAAAGCGTTCGGCGGTCTTCACCGAGCTCCGCTCTGCGAACGCGGCCCAGTCGGTGCTCGCATCGAGCTGCGCGACCTCGTCGGCCAGCGGGCAGTCAGGATGCGCTGCGCGATAGCCCAATATGGCGGCGATGAAGCCAGCGAGCGCCAGCAGCCCAAGTCCCCCGAGCACATAATTTCGCCGCCGCCGCTGCGGTCGATCGAGCAGCTCCTCGAGAGCCGCGATGACCACGGCCATGCTCGCGTGGCGGTCTTCGGGGCGGACCGCAAGCCCGGTCTTCAGCACTCGACGCAGGCGTGCATCGATCCCCTCGCCACCACGCGGCTCACCCTCCATCGACTCGATCAGCGCGCGCACGCTCGCGCCCGCGAACGGTCGCCCATCACCGAGCGCCTCCCAGACCGCGACACAAAACGCGAACTGATCGGCGCGCGCATCCGATGGATCGCCACACAGCTGCTCGGGCGCCATGTAGCCCAGCGTTCCGACGATCTCGCCAGCCTGGGTCAGGCCCGCAGGCGGCTCGTCGGCAGCGCCCGCCGAACGCAGCTCGACTTCACCGAGCGCATGGGCGAGGCCGAAGTCGCCGACGCGAGCGCGGCGATCATCGCCGACGAACACGTTGTCGGGCTTGAAGTCGCGGTGGACGATCCCACGCTCGTGGGCCGCGAGCAGGCCGCGACCAGCCTCGAGGTAGCGGCTCACACGTTCGCGTTCGGTCAGCGCCCCGACGGCCTGGAGCTCGCGCAGGGTGGCTCCGCTGACGAACTCCATGACCAAGTAGCCGCGACCTTGGTGGACGCCGGTGTCGTAGACCTTGACCACGTTTTCATGGTCGAGCTTGGCGAGCAGCTGGGCCTCGCGGCGCAGACGTTGGCGCAGTAATTCGACGTCGCTCAGCGGTCGCGGCGAGATCAGCTTGATTGCGACCTCGCGCTCCAGTTCGGTGTCGTAGCCGCGGTAGACCTCCCCCATCCCGCCGCGGCCGATCCAGTCGCGCAGCTGGTAGCGACCGATCATTTCTGGGCCACCCGAGCGCAGGCCCAGACGCACACGAACCCGCTCGAACATCGCCTGGACCTCGACGCCGAGGCTGGCAATTTCCTCTGGCACGGTCCGATCGACCTCGCCGGACTCGTGGTCTTTCGCAGTCTCCACGAGGTTTGTTCTACGCTCGCCTTCGGTGATGGCACAGCTCGGTGGGCCGAGCCCGTCCCGCTTCGTTCGCTTGACCATCTCTCCAACCGTGCTGTAGGCGTTCGCCCGGATCGCAGATTGCAGGTGAACATACTCACGACTCCATGTGCCGCTCCCGTCGATCCAACGAACAGCGATCGCCACCATCATGATCGACAATGAAGCGCGCGTTATTGATCGGCGTCGCCGAGGTGGACCCCACGGCGCAGTTCGAGCCCGGTCCCAGCCTTCATGCAATGCAGTCGCTGCTCGACGAACTCGGCGGCTGGACGATGACACGCATCGCGGGTGGGGTAGTCGACCGTGACGCTGTCCTGGCGGCGCTCGCCAATTGGGAGGCCGAAATCGAGCCCGACGACGCGGCATTATTGTACTTCGTCGGACACGGAGGTGTCGTCGAGATCCGCGATCTCCCGGCCCCGCTCGGCGGACGTCCGGTGTTTTATGTAGCGACCGAGCGGCCGGGCGCAAAGTGGCAATTCGAGGGCATCCTCGATGTCGAGCTCTCGCTCGTGGTCGCACGCGTCGATCGCATATGTGCCAACGTGACGGTCATCGTCGACTCTTGCTACTCCGCACGAACGGTACGGGGCCCTGCGTGGGTGCTCGAGCGCTCTCCGGCTTGGTTGCGCGAGCTCGACACAGCGCTCGATCGCAACGATTGCGACGCGCTCCTGCACCCGACCAGCCACCCGCGCGTGGTCCGACTCGCGGGCTCGTCGTCGCTGCGCATGAGCTTTGCGGATCCGACCGACGAGGGCCACCTCGCTCGGCTGACGGGATTGTTCGTGGACGTGGTCCGGGAAGCCGGCAACGACATTGGCCGCTTGACCTGGGACGCGGTCGCCCATCGCGTGCGCGAGCAAGCGATTTGGCGTAGCGGCTGCGAGGAGCAATGGGTCAGCCTCGCTGGACCTCGCCAGCGACTCGTGTTCTCGCGCGACGAGGCGCCTCTGCCACGCACCGTCGGTTTCGTCCCCCATGAGCCTGGGGCCGGGTGGATTCGCGCCGGTGCGCTGCAGGGGGTCGAGCTTGGGGACGAGTGGGGTCTGGCGGCGCTGACCCTCGACGATGGACTACAACCCCGCTGGATCGCGCGCATGCGGGTGACCGAGGTCGATCTCAGCCGCGCCGCACTCGTGCAGATCGACGGCAACGACGTCCACGCGGCTCCGGGCACGAGCGCGTGGCTGCTCGAGGCCGAGACGCGCGAGCTTGTGCGCGTCGACGGTCCGGATGCCCTGCGCGAGGCGGTCGCTCGGTCGGCGTGGCTCAGCCCCGTCGGTCATGGCGATTCGCGATTGGCCATTTGCCAGTCCGACCAGAATCGAATCGAGCTTCGAGCCGAGGACGACCAATACGCGCCGTCGACCTTTCGTGCGGACGCGCGTGGGCGTGCGC
>DATLLB010001018.1:0-6481 GCA_035538075.1 Enhygromyxa sp. | reverse complement strand
CGGTCGTGTTTCGATACGCGACCAACCGGGGGGCGCGCAAGGGGTGGCTCTGCGCGGCCCTAGCGGGGCCTTGGTAGCGTGGGCGGGCGTAGCGTCAGTCTGCCTCGCTGCGCGTGGGCTGCTCGAGCGGCGGGACCGTGCGGCTGAGCGGGCGCGGATCGTAGCGTGTCACGTTCGTCAAAATCACGACCCCGTAGCGGCGACTGGGCCAAAGCCGCACCTCCGGTCGAAAGCCGCCGCCCTTGCCCATGTGGTTGAAGTAGCGCTCGCCGTCGATCAGCTGCGTGTGCCAACCCAACGCGAAGTCGAGCGGATGGCCCCTGTGATCGCGCTGCACGGTCTGCATCGCCTGCACCGAGGAGGGCGAGAGGATCCGGTGACCCTTCCACGCGCCCTGCTCGAGGTGCGCGGCCACGAACTTGGCGAGGTCGCCCGCCGTACCGATGAGCCCGCCGTAGGGTGTGCCCTCGAGCTCGAACGGGACGGTGGTCTCCCAGTGCGGGAGCGGCTCGTCGAACACCGCGGGGTCGGCCAGCGACTTGGCGAGCTTGGTATAGAAGTCGCCCTTGCGGCTGTGCCCGATCGCGGCGTCGTCGAGCAGCGGCTCCCAGTCGAAGCCCGTCCGGGTCATCTCGAGCGGCGCCAAGATCTCTTCGTGGATGTAGGTCTCGTAGTCGCGGCCGTCGGCGACCTCGATCATGCGCCCGAGCACCAGGAAGCCGAAGTTCGAGTAGCGCTGACCCTGGCCCGGCGGGTAGCGCAGGCGCGGGCCGTGCTCGACGAACATCTCGGCCAGCTGCCGCTCGATGCTCGGGCGCGGCGTGCTGGCCGGGTGCGCGCGCGACCACACCCGCGGGCTGCCGAGCCCGCTCGAGTGGCTCAGGAGATCGCGGGCGGTGACCGGGCGATAGCGGTCGTCGGTGATCGCGAATTCGTCGCCGAGTAGATCGCGGACCGGCGCGTCGATGTCGAGCAGCCCGCGCTCGTGCAGCTGCATGATCGCGGTGGCCGTGAACAGCTTGGTGATCGAGAACCACATGAACGCGGTCTCGGGGCCGACCTCGCGGCTGTCGGCCAGCGCCGCAAAACCGGCTTGCGCGATCACGATCTCCGCTTCGTCTGTACGCGCGACCACGGTCGCGACAGCCAGGCCCGGCGTCTCGCTGCGGCGCTCGCCGACGGTGGTCAGCGCCCGATCGCGCAGCTGCTGCGGATCGAGCTCGCGGATGTGCTCGCAAGCCCCGAGCGCGCACGCGAGGCCCAACAGCAGTGCTCCGCGTCGGTTCACATTTCTGGCCCTACCATGCCCATCAGCATGTGTCATCGGTCACGTGCGGGCTGGAGCATCGCTGTGGCCAATCATTCAGTTTTTGTGTCGGCGCTCGACGCCAGCGATATGATGCACGTCGTTGCTCGGCGGCTTTGCGTCGGCCACGAGCGGCTCGCATTGCGCATGCTCAGCGGAGTACCCATGACACCGATCCGATCGTCTGTCCTCACCTCGGTCGTTCTCATTCCGAGCGCGTTGTCCCTGTTGCTGATCGGCTGTCAGAAAGACGCTGCCGATGTCGACATCGGCAATGACGAAGGCATCAGCAGTCAGGGCTCGACCGCCGAGAATTCGACGAGCGAGGGCGACGGAGACGGCGACGGCGACGACGAGGGCGACGGCGATGCCGATCCTGGCGAGGAAGATTCCAGCGACACCGGAGACGGCGACGCGGATGACACGGGCAGCACCAAGTTCGATCTGCTCGGGGTCCCCGACGGCAACGCCAACAGTGGCGGCTGCGTGCTGCCCGATCACGATCCTTGCGACGGCAGCTCGGCCGATCCCTGGCATGCGATGGGCGTGAACTGTCCGGGCGAGTATCAGGTCGGCGTCCAGTACACGGGCGCTGCGGCGGCGCTCTACGTGCACACCGGCCAGCTCGGCACCTACAACCCCGCCACCTACCCCACGCTCGAGGGCGACAAGATGGTGATCTTGTCGAGCGGCAACGCCCAGCAGCTGACCCAGGCCGGCGCCTACGCGTCGACCTCCCACGTCGGCAACGATCCGCTCAACCTTCCTGCACCGCTGACGTCCACGCCCGTCAGTCAGACCGAGGACTGCAACGACAACCCCGCGCTGGTCGGCACCGGCGACTGCTCCAACACCATTCAGGTGCAGTGGGATCAGGGCAACGGCGCCTATGACTACGCCGAGCTGCGCCTGACCGGCGAGGTCCCGATGGGCGCGTCGGGCTTCAGCTACAACTTCGCGTTCTTCTCGACCGAGTACCCGGTCTATTACAAGAGCTCCTTCAATGACATGTACGTCGCCTGGCTGCAGAGCGAGGTCTGGACGGGCAACGTGTCATTCGACGAGATGGGCAACCCGATCTCGCTCAACGCCGGGTTCCTCGATTACAAGGACGCCCCCAACAGCTACGATTGTCCGGCCCCGTGCCAGGCGCCGGAGCTGCAAGGCACGGCCATGCAGGGGCACGCGGGCACCAAGTGGTTGGCGACCACCGCGGGCGTGGTTCCGGGCGAGGACTTCACGATCGTGTTTGCGATCTTCGATCTCAGCGACAACATCCTCGATAGCGTCGTGATCCTCGACAACTTCGAGTGGAACTGCGACGGCGGACCGCCGGTGACGATTCCCGGCTGAGGCCGGGAATCGTCACCTACTAGCGTTTGAGGGAGGGACCGTCGCCGGTCCCTCCCCCGTGTCGGGCAAAGCCCGCCACGGGTCCCCCTCCCCCTGCCCGACCTCTCGATCGTTGGTTTCGTGCTCGCTGACTTCAGCGCCGACTCCACGCTTTCTTGTTAGACCGTAATTACGGTGCGTAGCACTCGGGCTCATCCGGCGGCGTCCGGATCGCGCTCAACGCCACCATCACCGCGATCACGGCCGTGGCCGTCCACACCAGCGTCGAGACCATCGGATCGGCAGCGCGCTCGACCCCAATTCCGACCAGCGCCCAGACCAGCGTGAGCAGGTAGACCACGTCGGAGCGCAGCCAGGACATCACCCCCGCGATGCCCAGCACCGTCAGCACGCCGAGCGTGAACCATGTGGTCTCACCCAGACCGCTGCCGGTCCAGCCGAGGTACTCGAGCACGATCCCCAGATTGGCCATCGCCGCGATCGTGATCCAGCCGAGGTAGGCGCTGAACACATGGTGGACCGCCCAGCGCCGTCCCGGCGTCGCCGTCGGGCGCTCGATGTCGAGGCGACGGTAGATCGTGATCAGCGAGCCGGCCAGCACCAGCATCACGACGAATGTCGCCATGTAGTGCTGGTAGTGCCACAGCAACAGCCAGCTCATGTTCGCGACCGAGCTGAGCAGGAACGGGAAGTCGAGGCTTCGCAGGCGCCGATCGTGACGCAACGACGGCTGCGCCTGGTAGATCGCGTAGGCTGCCAATCCGACGTAGATCAGCATCCAGATCGAGAAAACGTAGTCGGCGGGTACGAACAGGACGTCGAATCGAGCCGCGAGCTCGCCCGTGGTCACGCCATTGAAGGGCAACACGTTGGCCAGCATGTTGACGATGATCGTCGCAATCACCGCGACGACCACGCCAATCTGGCGCAACAGGTTCATCGATTCTTTTGGCATCATGACAAGCGTCCTTTCAACGCAGACGTCACCAGCTTAGCAGCGATGCCAGCCAGTGGTCCGCGGATCAGGGCGCCGTCGGCGATTCTCGCAATCTACTGCTGTGAATCGTACCAATCGTCGATACCGCCGAAATTGGTGAGACGATCAAAACCGGCGTTCTCGAGATCGCGCTTGGCCAGGCCCGCCCGGTGACCGGAGCGGCAGTAGAGCACGATGGGCCTGTGCGGGTCGCCGCCTTGCAATTCGAGGATCTCCTCGACGCGCTCGTCGACCTCCGTGTGCGGGATGTTGATCGCGCCGTCGACGTGACCACCCTCGAACTCGCTGGCGCTGCGAACGTCGAGCAACAATGCGCCGGACTCGACGAGCTGCTTGGCGAGCGCCACGTCACGGTCGCGATAAGGCCCGGGTGGAAATGGGTCTTCGGCGTCGCTGGCGGGCGCGGCCGCCGATCGATCGGGCTGAGCCTCGGCGTCCGTGGAATTGCAGGCCGGGAGGGCGCCCAGCGTGAGCGCCCAGAACGGCAATGGCCGGAGCAACATTCGGTCGCGTCGCATGGGACTATCGTGCCTCAACTCTTGGCCACGCCAAGATCGTCGGTCGGTTTGAACAGATTCAGCGGCAGCCGCAAGTAGCGAATCCCGTTGTCGTGCGGCTTGGGAATGCGCCCGGCGTCGGCGTTGACCTGCACGCTCTGAAAGATCAACCGCGGCGGCTCCAGCGTGGCGTCACGCTGTTGCCGGAACTCGACGAATTCCTGCTTGCTAGTCTCGGCGCGCAGCTGCGGGTTGTGGGCCTTCGACTTGCCGATCGTGGTCTCCCATCGGAGCTCGCGGCCGCGGGGCTGGTAGTCATGGCCGACGAACACGCGGGTCGCGTCGGGCAGCGCGTAGAGGCGCTCGTGCACCGACTCGTAGAGATCGGCCGCGCTCCCGCGCGGGAAGTCGCAGCGCCCGGTCCCATAGTCGTCCATGAACAGCGCGTCGCCGGTGAAGACCGCGTCTTCGATCTTGTAGGTCACGCACGCGGGCGTGTGGCCAGGCGTGAAGATCACCTCGATGCGCAGCGAGCCGGCCTCGAGCACCTCGCCGTCGTCGAGCAGCTTGTCGAACTGGCTGCCGTCGGTGGCGAAGTCCTCGCCGAGATCGAAGGTGTGCTTGAAGGTCTGCTGGACCTCGGTGATGCGCCGACCGATCGCAACCGGGACCTCGAAGCGCTTGGCGAGCAGCTGCGACGAGCTGAGGTGATCGGCGTGCGCGTGCGTCTCGAGCACCCAGCGCAGGCGCAGCCCGAGCTCGTGGATCGCCGCGCCGAGCTGGTCTGCCGACTCGGTCGAGGTCTGCGACGCGAGCGGATCGTAGTCGAGCACCGGATCGATGACGATCGCGTCCTTCGTGCGTGGATCCCAGACCAGGTAGGTCAGCGTGTAGGTCGCGGGGTCGAAGAATGGGCGGATTTCCATGGCTCTCGCTCCTCGCGTCGTTGGATTGCATTCGTCGGGCCAAGCGCGACGCGTGCTCGCTCCACGAATTCGCGGGCACGCTGAGAATCGCCTGTTTCAGCCCGTCCAGCGCGGTTGCAGAGCCGTGGAACACGGCAAGCTTTGCCGGCTAAGCTGCATCGATGGCGACGTCCTTGCCGGACCTGAATCAGCTCGCGCGCAGCGTTGGCGAAGCCGATCGCGCCGCGCAACAGGATCCGCAGCAACGCGAGCCGCTGCTCGAGCTGCTGCTCGAATTTTGCCAAGCTTTGCTCGCGCAGCACGAGTTTGCCGACGCCGGAACTGCGAGCGCCGAGGCGATGCGCGTGGCCGGGGATCTGATCGAGGAAGGCCGCCCCGAGTTCGCTGTGCAGCTCGGCATCGCGATGCGCTATCACGCCGACGCGCTGCTCGAGCTCGGCGAGTCCGAGCGCGCGCTGGATGTGTACGGCAGCGCGATTCGGCTGCTCGGCGAGCTCGCGCAGGGCAACCCGAGCGTGGGGCCCGAGTGGGCAAGCACACTGCTCAATCACGGCGAGGCGCTGCGTCGCTGTGGTCGCGCCGAGCAGGCGCTCGCGGTGCTCGATCAGGCGCTCGCCTCGTTCGAGCTCGCGTCCGGTCGCGCGCTAACCCAGCTCGCCCGCGGCAGGACGCTGGCCGAGCTCGGACGCGCAGAGCAGGCGCTCGCGGCCACGCGAGAGGCGGTCGAGCTCGCGCGCGAGCACGACGACGCGAGCCTCGCGGACGCGCTCGACGCCCTCGCGACCTTGCTGCGCTCGCTCGGGCGCGCCGACGAGGCCGTCGAACTCGCCGAGCAGGCCACCGAGCTGGTCGCTCGCTTGGCCCAGCGCGACGCGATCCGCTACCTGCTCCCGCTCGCGCGACTGACCAACAACCTCGCGCGCGCCTACCAGCAGGCTCGGCAGTTCGATCGCGCGACCGCGTTGTTCGAGCAGGCCGTCAGTGGCTTTCGGATCCTCGCGCAGGCGCGACCCCATGCGCACGGACTCACGCTGATTCAGGTGATGTCGAATCACTCGCTCGCGCTCGCGCAGACAGGGGCGCTCGAGCGCGCGCATGCGGTCGCGTCGGAGGCCCTCGAGCTCGCGCAGCGCGAATCGGGCTGGGAATTGTTGCCGTTGATCACGGGCGCACGGCAATTCCTGGCCGACCTCGCGCTCGATCTCGGTCGGCCAGAGGAGGCGCTCGAGCATCTCGTCGCAGGCATGCGACTGCTGCGAGCGGCGATCGAGCAGCAGCTACCAGGCACGACCGAAGCCGCGACCCGCCTCGGCGCGAGCTTGCGAGAGCTGTGCGCGACGCAGCGTCTGGCGATCCCGGAGGACGTCGCCGCGATGCTCAGCTCGTCCGCCTGAGGTGCTCG
>DATLLB010001017.1:0-11309 GCA_035538075.1 Enhygromyxa sp. | reverse complement strand
ATCGTGAAGCGCTGCGCTCCGGTGATGCGATCGAGCGTCGCGGCGGCGAGCTCGGCGGTCTGTCGCGCGCGCAGCAGCGTCGAGCAGTCGAGCACCGGATCGAGCTGCAGCCCGAGCTCGCGCGACTCGTCGTGCAGCCGGCTGCCAACCGATCGCGCCTGCTCGATACCCTTGTCGGTCAGCGGATGCGGCAGCTGAGCGCTCGGGACCCCTTCGGGCTGGAAGTAATCGCCGTGCCGAACCAGCGCGGCGACGATGCGTCGAGTGCTCATGGGTCGCGGCATTGTAGGCGGATTTGCAGGCGGGGTTTTCGCCGACTGCTGCCCATCCGGCTGGTGTCACAATCCCCGCACCGTGTCGACCCCGACCATCTTCATCACCGGAGCTGCGCGCGGCATCGGTCGTGCGTGCGCCGAGCGATTCGCCGCGGGCGGCTACTTCGTGGGCCTCTACGATCTCGAGATCGACGCGCTCGCAGCCTCCGCTGAAGCGCTCGCCGATCGCCACGGCCTCGATCGCATCTGCCACTCCGCGCTCGACGTGCGCGACCCCACCTCGATCCGCGCCGCGATCGACCACTTCGCCGAGCACACCGGCGGCCGCATGCACGTGCTGCTCAACAACGCCGGCGTCATGCATGTCGGCCCGTTCGAGGCCATCGAGATCGACAAGCACCGCCACATGATCGACGTCAACTTCGCGGGCGTCGTCGCGGTCGCCCACGCCGGCTTCGGCCTGCTCAGCGACACCCCCGGCGCGCGCCTGATCAACATGTCGTCCGCGTCGGCGATCTACGGCATGCCCGAGATGGCCACCTACAGCGCGACCAAGCACGCCGTGCGTGGTTTGACCGAGGCGCTCGACATCGAGTGGGAGCGCTTCGACATCCGCGTCGCCGACGTGATGCCGATCTTCGTCGACACCGAGCTGCTGACCCGCACGCGCAAGGCCAGCGCCTCCGACAAGCTCGGCGTGCACCTGCAAGCCACCGACGTCGCCGAGGTCGTGTGGGAGGCCGCGACCAGCAGGCGCCGCCGCATCCACTGGCCGGTCGGCGTGCAGACCCAGCTCGCCTATCACGGCTCTCGACTCGCGCCCACGCTGCTCGAGCGCCTGGTAGTCCGCTGGATGACGAAGACTTCTTAGCTCGCCGACAGACGTCGGCGAGTCAGCGCTTGGACCCGCTCACTCGCTCACATGTTCGCTCGTTCACTGGGGGATCTACTTTGTTGGTCGACATCTACGGCGACGCGCTCGCTCGTTCACTGGGGGATCTACTTTGTTGGTCGACGTCTACGGCGACCCGCTCGCTCGTTCACTCGTTCAGTTGGGGATCGGTGATCCGTGCGTCGGGCTAAGTTGAGCAGCATCCGCCGCAAGACTGGCGGCGGCTTGGCGCTCGATCGTCCGATCGAGGAGCAGCGGGCCGCGTTCGCGCGACTGCTCGAGCTCACCCAGGTCGGCATGCCCGAGCACGACTGCGAGTCGCTGCGTGTCGCCGACATTCCGTGCTTGCAGCTGACCCCGCGCGAGCACACCGACGATCGCCTGCTGTTCTTCATCCACGGTGGCGGCTACACGCTCGGCTCTGCGGCCACTCATCGCCCGCTCGCGGCTCGCATCGCCCGAGCGCTCGGTCGGCGAGCGCTGCTGCCCGACTATCGTCTCGCGCCCGAGTACCCATGCCCAGCCGCTCTCGACGACATCCTCGCGGTCTGGCGTGCACTTCCACAGCAAGTTCGCGCGCGAGCAATCGTCGCAGGCGACTCCGCGGGCGGAGGCTTGGCGCTCGCGCTGAGCATGAGCTTGCGCGACGCCGACGAGCCCCTGCCCAGCGCGCTGGTGCTGCTCTCACCATGGACCGATCTCACCATCTCCGGTGAGTCCGTCGACGCGCTGGCCGAGCACGAGGTCATGCTCGCCCGACCAGGTCTGGAGCTCATGGCCGCTCGCTACGCCGGTCCGCTCGCGCGTGACGACGTGCGTGCCTCACCGCTGTTCGGTCGCTTCCAGGGCTTGCCGCGCATGCTCATCCAAGTCGGCGGTCACGAGGTCCTGCTCGACGATGCACGGCGTGCCGCGCAACGAGCTCGCGACGCTGGTGTGCCTGTCACATTGCAAATCTGGGAGCGTCAGGTCCACGTGTTTCAAGCCACGCCGATGCTGGAGGCAGCCTCGGTTGCGATCGCCGAGATTCGTGCGTGGGTCGATTCGACTCACGGCCGCGACCCTGGAAATCCCGACGGGGGCGTGCCATAGCAACTTCGTGCGTGAGCGCGAGCCCATCGTGATGTTCAGCGACTACGCATGCCCGTGGTGCTACCTCGGTCGTGCACGCCTGCAGAAGGCGATCGACGGGCTGCAGCAGCCCACCATGATTCGCCCGTTCCCGCTCAGCCCCGACACGCCCCCGGAGGGCCGCGATCTGGTCCGCGAGCTCGCGCGCAAGGGCATCGATCTCGAGCAAGCCCACGCCCGCTTGATCCCGCTGATGGACGCCGAGGGGCTCGAGTTCCCGAGCATCGCCGCGGGTCGTCGGTTGTGGAGCACGCGTCGCGCTCAGGAGCTCGCGCTGTGGGCCGAAGAGCAGGGCGCGTTCGATCGGGTCGAGGCGCTGCACGATCGACTGTTCCGCGCCGTGCAGGTCGAGAACCTCAACGTGTACGAGCTCGAGGTGCTGGTCGTGCTCGCCAATGATGTCGGCTTCGATGGTGAGGCCGCACGCGTCGCGCTCGAGCGCGGTGACCTGGGGCCCGCACGCGAGCTCTCCTGGCGGACGGCCACGCGGGCCGGGATCACGGGGGTGCCGACTTATGTGGCGGGGGGGTATGGGATCGTCGGCGCGCAGCCGGTCGATGTGCTGCGCGAGTTCGTGTTCGAGGTCCAGGCGCAGGCCGAGACTCGGCTTCCTTAACCCCCGGCTTCTTTGGGCCCCCGCGGCCGGCTTCGTTGGAGCCGCGGGCGGCCGCTTCGCGGCCGTTCGCTCGCTTCGCGATCGAAGCGGATCGGCACGTAGCGTTCGGCCGCACGTGGTGACCCCCGATGGGGGTCTGGTTCTCGAGACAGGCGCCCGCGGTTAGTTGTCGGCGTTCTCGACCACGTGGCAGCTCGCGCAGTCGATCTCTGCACCGCCGAGCCCGTAGGTGACCGCGAGCGCGTCGCCCATCGCCGGCTCGACCTCTTTCCACATCAGCTTGACCATGTCGGGGTGCTCCTTGCGGTGCTTCTTGTAGAGGTTCGAAGCATCGAGCACCGGAAGTGACTGACTCGGCATTTCGTAGTCCCCATTCGCCGCGCCGCTGCCGTGGCACGTCGCGCAGCCGAAGTTGGAGAAGCGCTCCGGATCGTGCGCTTGAAAGACCGCCTGCATGCGGGGCAGCACGACCGTGGCCATGTGCTCCATCCGCTCGCTTTCGTCCATCTCCGCCCATGGCTTGCTCTGCCCCTCGGGGATGCCCGTCTTCCCGTGCGGCCCACAGCCGACGAGCAACAGCAAGCACAAGGGAAAGATCTTGGTCGCGTGAGGCATGGCCGCGCGAGCATACCTGCGCTGCGACTTGACCCGCGCGAAAACTGGTAAGCTCGCCGCGCCATGGCGCAGCCAATCGAACACGAATACATGGGGGGCTCCAAAGCCCGAGTCTGGACCTACGTGATCCTCGCGGGGCTGCTGCTCGTCGGGCTGCTCATCGCCAACTTCGCGTGGGAGAACCCCGAGGACGCTCGCAAGGCGATCGATGGCTTCATCGGGTTGCCCGGGTGGGCGCTGGTTGGGATCGTGGCGGCGATCGGGCTCGTGGTGTTCTACCTGGGGACGAAGATCGAGGCGGACTGGCCGGAGGCGGTGGGGGCCTTGATGATCTCGGGGGCGGTGCTGAGTGGGGAGGTGATGCTTGGGCTGGATAAGTTCAAGCTGTTTGGGATGGGGTTCATGCCGTACTTCATTCCGCTGATGGTGTTCGTCGTGTTCTTTGGCGTCGGCATGATCAAGTCCAAGTAGCCGGGCTCCGAGTCCCCATTTTGATCTTTCGATCGAGCCCGGCTGGCCTCGAGCCATCGTTCCACAGGGACGAGCAGAAACCGTGCAACACCTTCGCACGGGGGCCGATAACCCTGCGTGGTCACCTCCGCGCAGAAGCAAGCCAGTGCCGCCCGCCGAGCCCAGAACCGGGCCCGTGGACAGAAACGTGGCCACCCGCGGGTGCGCGCCCGCCCCATCCACGCGGGCCGCAGCTACAAGATCACGCGCCGGTGCATCGGCCAGGTGTTGCTGATGTCGCCCAGCAAGGACGGCAAGCAGCTTGCCAATTTCATCGGCTACTGCCTCGCTCATGCCGCCGCGGTCTATGGGATTCAGGTGCACGCGAGCATGTGGATGTCGAACCACCACCACACCGACATCACTGATCCCCACGGCAACCTACCGCTCTTCAAGCAGCTCCTGCACAGCATGATCGCACGCGGTCGCAACGCCCAGCTCGGTCGGCACGACAGCTTCTGGAGCGGCGACGAGGCCTGCGACACGCGGCGACCCACCGACGAGGAGTCGCTGGGCGACCTCGTGTACACGTTGGCCAACCCCGTCGAGGCCGGGCTCGTGAAGTGGGGCCGCCTGTGGCCCGGCTTCCACACGCTCGGCTGGCGCTTCGGCGAGACGCGGACGTTCAAGCGACCAGACTGGTTCTTCGACGACAAGGGCACCATGCCCGAGGAGGTCTCGCTGACGCTGGTGCGCCCGCGGATCTACCCCGAGCTCGACGACAACGCGCTATACGACAAGCTCATGGCCCAAGTGCGCGAGCGCGAGCTCGAGCTTCAGCGAGGCATTCGCAAGGACGGTCGGCGTTTCATGGGGCTCCGAAAGCTCGCCAAGCAGCCTTGGAATTGCGCCCCCAAGAGCTTCGAGGAGCGCTTCACGATCACGCCGAAGGTCGCGGCTTCGAGCAAGTGGCTCGTGCTCGCGGAGTTACAGCGGGACCGCGACTGGGAGCGGCGCTATGCAGAGGCACGAGCGCTGCTGCGTGCAGGGCAGGTGGCGGTGTTTCCCTTGGGGACGTATTGGCTGAGGTGCTTCGCGGGCGTCCGCGTCGCGGCACAGCCACCCTGACATTGGGTAGATATGAGGATTGCGGGATGGTTCGAGGCCATTCCGCGGGTGGGTATTGGTTTGGCAGCGATCAGGGCGGTGGTCGAGGGGCGATCTGCCGAAGTTCGAGCGTCGCGGGAGCCGAAATTTGGTGGGAAGTGCTGGCTCGAATGGGCTCGGAGGCCTGACCGGCCGTCCTCGACGCCGACGCCCCAAAAAGACTCTCCGTTCGGGTCTCGTCCGGCGTTGCCGCGGGTGGGTATTGGTTTGGCAGTGATCAGGGCGGTAGTCGAGGGGCGATCTGCCGAAGTTCGAGCGTCGCCGGAGCCGAAATTTGGTGGGAAGTGCTGGCTCGAATGGGCTCGGAGGCCTGACCGGCCGTTCTCGACGCCGACGCCGCAAAAAGACTCTCCGTTCGGGTCTCGTCTAGCGGCTTGCTCAGACGAGCCTGGTCTGCTCCGCGTAGCGAGCCCGCCGTTCGGCGTGCGACAACGAAGCTCGCCAGCCATGAACCACCACACCATCGTCGGCCTACGCGAGCTCGCCCGCGTGGACGCCCGCCCGCGCCCGCTGGTCTGGTGGCTGACCGACAAAGCCCTCGCCCTCCTCCAGAACACCCGCGTGCAAGTGGTGCTCGAGAACGACCCGCCCCTGACCGAGCCGGTGTTGTTTGCAATGAACCACAGCCACTACTTCGACTTCATGCCAAGTCGCCGCGCGCTGTGGGCCCAGCGTCAAATCCAGACGGTCGGCTTCGTCAAGGCCCGGGCCTACCAGAATCGCCTCGAGGCGCCGTTCATCAAGACCATCGGCAACGTGCCGCTCGTCAGTCGCGGCTATCTGATCAGCGCCGACTTTGCCGCGCTGCACGGCCGCAAGCCGACCGACGACGAGTATCGGTCACTGCGCGAACACGTCGACCACGGCGCGCCGCTACCCGACGCCTCGGTCTATCGCGCGCTGGAGGGCCAGCCTCGCGACATGCTCGACCTCACCTACGATCCCAAGATCGCCTGCTACCGCGACGCGATCCAGCAGCGCTACGCGAGCGGCATGGCTGCCTCGGTCGCGCAGGCCCGGGCGGTGCTCGACGCGGGCGTATCCCTGCACATCTATCCGCAGGGCCTGTACTCGACCCGACTCAGCCGCGGGCGCATCGGCACCGTGGAGTTCGCCCTCGCGCTCGACGTACCGATCGTGCCGGTCGGCTTCAGCGGCATGAACGAGTGCTTCCGCAAGCACGAGATGGTCCCGCACCGCGCCGGCGTGCTGACCATGCGCTTCGGTCGACCGCGGCGAGTCACGCGGCCGGAGCTGGTCGACTTTCGGCCCTTCGTGCCCGCCGACGAGCAGCGCCTGCGCGACGTCCTCGAACACGAGACCCGGACGCTGATGGACGAGATCAACGCGCTGCTCGATCCAGCCTACCGCTGGGGCGACGATCTCGACGGCGACGGCCTCGAAGGCGTCGCCCGCTTCTTCGACTGATGTAGCCCCCCGCGGACGATTTCGTTTGCGCCGCTCGCTTCGCTCACTCGAAGGCCCGTTGTTTGTGGCGGCACGTGGTGACCCCCGAAGGGGGTCTTCTTACGGACCACCGGAGGCTGCGGCAAGATTCGTCGATGTCGCTCTCCCCAATCCCGCCTCGCTGGCCGCGTGGTTGCCTGATCGAGAACGTCGCCCCCCATCCCACTCAGCCGTGGCTCGCCGTCGCATGCACGAACGCCGAGCTCGAGCAGGGCGCGGTGATGATCTTCGACGCGCAGACCGGGGCGCTACGCAGCGCAGCGATCCACGAGGGCTACGTCGGCTGGAGCGACCCGGGCTTGTTGCGCTGGCACCCGGACGGTCGCCGGATCGCCACCAACGTCGACACCAACGGCATCGCCTTGCTCGACGGCACCACCTGGGTCGGGTTCGCGTATCCCGACGACACGCGCGACGGCGGCGTGGGCTACGTGTGGATCGACGAGCGGATGTACACCGACACCGCCAATTTGTTCGAGATCCAACCAGGCGACGCACGCTTCGAGTTCGAGACCCTCGACGCGCCCGCGCTGCAGGGGATCGAGTGGAACGAGCAGCTCGGCGCCGTGGTCGGTCGCGTCGGCACGGGCGTCGCCGCCTACGATCCGCTCGAGCGCATCGTCGTGTACCAAAACGATCTCGCGGAGTACGGGGCGCGCGGGACTCCCCGCTACTCACCCGACGGTCGCTGGTGCGTGCGCTGGCAGCCCGCGGTGCATCCGGCCGCGGACGCGCTGCTGTTCATCGACGGCGACACGGGCGAGGTCCACGGCACGCGCCAACCGACCTCGCCGCGCGTCGACGAGCTCGTCTGGGGGCCCAACGGCGCGCTCGCGGTGCGTTCGTACGTGCATCACATCGGCGGTCCCCGCAGCGACGTCCGCATCGATCTGTTCTTCGCAAGCGAGCGCCGGCAGACCCTCGACCTCGGCGCTCGGCGGGTTCAAGCGTCCCATGATGTCCCCGAGGCCTCGGGCATGGCCTGGTCGCCCGACGCGAACGGGCTCGCGCTCCTGCTCGATGGCCAGGAGGTCCGGGTCCACGACGCCCGATCCGGCGCGGTGCTCTCGAGCTTCATCGCCCCGGCGCCCGCCATTCCGGACGGGCTCCCCGACTATTACACCAACGCCCACCTGCCGGATTTCGGCCGTCCCGGCGATCTGCTGTGGCTCGAGCAGCATCGCCTCATTCGCGTCGCGCCGCACTTCGTGAGCGTGTGGACAATCGACGGGCAGAAGGTCGCGGAGTTCGTCGTCGGCAGCGAATGACCGGTCGGCTCAATCGCCCGACATCGGTCGCATTCGCTGGAAGTCCCGCCGGACGTGCACGCGAAACCAGTGCGTGAAGTAGTGCGACCATGCGAGCGGCCGCGCGGTCTTGTACTCGAGCAGGTACCACGGCAAGCCCGGCTCGAGGTGGTGGTGCACGTGCTTGTTGAGGTTGAACAGGGGGATCAGGACCTCGTACTCGTTGGCGAAGCCAGGGTCGCCGCGGTGCGAGGAGTGCTCGATCGCGGCGCGCAGGCTCGCGGGTCCGGCCGTGGTCGCGGCGACGATCAGCGCACACTTCCAGGCGACGTCGGGCCGTCCGAGCGCCCACCACAGGCCGACCCACGCGACCGACAAGGCGGCGCCCAAGCAGATTCGGTGGGCGCGAGCGTAGGGGTGGCGGCCGCGGAGTCCCTCGACGAGCACGCGCAGGTGCTTGGCGACCTCGCCCGAGCCGAGCAGCGTCCACAGCCCGCGCTGCGGCTCGGCCCGCTGCTCGTGCTCGGCCGCCGGATCGCCGGGACCGTTGAGCCAGCGGTGATGAGCCAAGTGCATGCCGCGGTAGAGCTCGTAGACGCCGAACAGCAGCATCACGCCGTCGAGCGCAGCGATGACCCACAGGCAGTGGCGGTGCTTCGCAAACGGAATCCCGTGGATGTACTCGTGGCCCATGATCCCGATCCGGTGAGCCAAGAGCACGCCGGGCACGAACGCGAGCCAGAGCGGCGCCCAGATCAGCAACGCGTAGTAGCCGAGCAGCATCGCGGCCAGCAGGCCGTGGGTGAGCCACGCCGCGCGCGGGTGATGCAGGAGCGACCCTCGCATGGGCCTACCAAGGTGTCATATCGCAACAAGGGACCGCTAGTGCGGATCGATGCCCGGCAGCAGCACCGTCTCCCCGACGCCGCTCGGCTCGTCGACGCGACGCTTGATCACGCCGTCGTGCGTCGCCTCGAGCACCCACTCCCCGATCGTCACGCTGCGCGACTCCGGTGCGGTGGCCGAGGCCGGGCTCGCGTGCTTCCACGTGCGCCCGCCGTCGTCGCTGTACATCCGCTCGCCGCCGACCGAGCACTCGTCCTCGCCATACGCATAGCAGCACTCGGCGTCGACCGAGATCCGAGCGCCGTTGGTCGAGATTGCAGCGACCCCGTGCGGCTGCTTGGCGAGCGCGGCGATCGGCACGAAGGTCCAGCTCGCGCCGACGTCGTCCGATCGCCAGATTCCTGGCGTGCCACGATCCCACGCCGCAATCTCGTCGGCACAGCGCCCGCCGTTGCCGACCCACACCTGTCCGCTCGCATCGACGACGATGCTGCCCACATGCGCGCTCGTCCGCCGCGTCGCCGCGCCGCCCGGATCCTCGATCACCGCGGTGCCGCCAAGCCACTGGGCCTCGAACCCACACGGCCCGCCCCAATAGATCAGCAAGCGATCGTCGCCGACCCAACCGACCACATATTCGGTCGCACCAATCGGCCCCTCCGCCATCCAGCACTCCGCGATTCGTGGTGGCGCCGTGACCGGGTAGCTCTCGCGCCTCGCAATGTCGTAGCGGCGCACGGCTCCGTCCGAATAGAACAGGCTCGCGCCGTCGCGTGACAGCTCCGCCCACGCGAAGTCGGCCCCGTCGATGCGCTCATATGTACGGATGTCCTCGGGCCGATCGCAAGGCAGCTCCCACAGCGTGCCGCTCGGGAACTCGCCGGCGTAGGGCGCCCATGGGTAATTGGTGCCGAGCGCGAGCAAGATTGCGTCGGCTCGATGAGGAAAGCTTCGCACCCGCGCCTCGCCGGCCCAGGCCGGCTGCCAGAACGCGTCCGAAGGGATCACGCGACCGCCGACCGTCAGCTGCCCGTGCTCGTCGACCGTCACCACGCACGCGGGCTCGAGCACCGCGGGCCGCTCGGGCTCGGACACCGCGACTTCGGGTGGTTGCGCGGCGGGCTCGGCAGGGGACGGCTCCGGCTGGACCGGCGGCTCGGCGCGGCAGCCCAACGCGAGCACGAGCGAGAGGTACGGCGAGCGAGCGCGTCGGTGCATGGCGGCGAGTCCAGCCATAGCACGCACATCTCCCGGGCGTGATTCCTGGGTTGATGAGCATGGCACGCTGCTCACGCACTCGCGGGAAACCCCAGGGTTGGTCCGGATAGCGACGCGAGCACTGGTCGACAACTCTGGGGTTGGTCCGAGTCGCGAGCCGCCCACCTCGAGGCAACCCTGGGGTTGGTCGAAGTCGCGAGCCGCATGGATCGGAGCAACCCTGGGGTTGGTCCGAGTCGCGAGCCGCCCACCTCGAAGCAACCCTGGGATTGGTCGAGGTCGCGAGCGCCACGGACCAAACAACCCTGGGGTTGCTCAATTGTGCCCAGGGTGCAGATCCGAACAACCCTGGGACTGGTCGAAGTCGCGAGCGCCACGGATCGCAACAACCCTGGAGACGACGAAATCGCGCGGGCCGCAGATCCGGCCGACCTCGTAGTCGATCGCAACTACGAGAGACCCAGATCGAGACAACCCTGAGGTTGCGCCGACTTGGACCGCGCGCTGCTCAGGCCAACCGGAGAGTCGCCGCGCCGCGGGCGATGTGTGTCAATTCCAGTTCAAATGAAATCCATGCTTGCGCCGGCCGGCCACTCTCGTTGCGCGTCTGGATTGTAGGATTGCCGCTGGGTGCCCACCCACACCGCCGACAAAAAATGATCACATTTTTCCTGGCGCATCGAGATGCCGATGATAATCTCCGCGCCGTCATGATTGGATTCGATCTTTCCGTCTACTATCCCATCCCTCTGCTGACCGCGGAGGGTTACGTCTCTCTAACCCACACAATGCTCGACGTGGCGCCCAAGGCTCCGCCTCCGCACGTCCAGTATGCGGCGCAGCTGCTCACCAAAGTGGTGTCCGAGGTCGAGATTGGCCTGGTCACGCGCATTGATGAGGACTTCAGCACTCGAATCGAGCGCGCGTACGATATCTTCGTCGACGGCGTGTGGTTCGAATTGCGTGATCGTCTGGCGTTCTTCTCGTGCTACAATCACGAGGGCACGGCGAAGCTCACCGATGAGGACCGCGAGGAGCTCGACTTCGACGAGCGCCTCGAGCAGGCCCGCAGCGCAAGCAAGCTCCACGACCGTCTGTTCGCCGACGGTGCGGACTTCCTGCGCCAGAGCTTCCCGCAGCAGGCCGCGCTCATGGCCGCGCGGCTCAACTGGCTCGAGAGCAAGCAGCTCGAGGACCAGCTGGCCGAGCTCGTCACGCCGCAGTTCATCACCTTGATGAAGATCTGCCAGCGGCGCTACGAGGCCATGGTCAAGGAGCGTAGCTCTCGCGACGGCAAGTCGCTCGCCGACATGCAGGTGCTCCGCCACAAGCTGCGCGTGCAGCTGTACGCGTATGCCGGCGCGATCGGGAGCTTGTACGACGGC
>DATLLB010001016.1:0-4255 GCA_035538075.1 Enhygromyxa sp. | reverse complement strand
GCGACCGGGATCAATCTCGAGGGTGCGGTGGCCGGGCCTCCGCAGGCGCCTGCGCCCAAGGCTCTACCCGCGCCGCAGGTCGTCGACTACGGCCCGACCGCGGAGACGTCCGAGTACCCGACCATTCAGATCCGCTTCAATCGCCCGATGGTCGCGTTCGGCGAGAAGCAGCGAGTCAGCGCGAAGGAGGCCGGCTTCACCATCAATCCGCCGATCGAAGGCCACGCCTACTGGGCGGATTCGTATCGCTTGGTGTTCGAGCCGCTCGATCCAATCCCGCTCGCGAGCGAGTACGAGGTCTCGTTCGACCGCAAGATCGCCGCGATCGATGGACCCGAGCTGGATGTGAAGCTGCGCTGGAGCTTCGGTACGCAGGTCCCGACCGTGAGCCTGTGGACCGATGACGACGCGCTCATGGCCGGCGGCGGACCGGAGGCCTACCACTGGAAGGCCGCGATCGCGGTGACCTCGGATCACGAGCTCGCGCCGACCGAGCTGCGCAAGCACCTGAGCGTGAAGGCTCGCAACGCGAGCGGCGACCTGCTGCCGGTCGAGGTGAAGGTCGAGACGGTCAAGCGCGACCGCGACGGCTATCGCTACCCCGACTACTGGATCCGGCCGGCGGGGCGCTGGCCGGCCGACAGCGAGGTGATCGTCACGATCGACGAGCAACTGCACGGCAAGTTGGGGCCGCGCCCGATCGGCCACCCAACCGTGCACTCGTTTCGCACCGCGGCCGGCGTCGAGGCGCTCGCGCGATCCTGCGTCGAGGGCGAGTACGCGGACGGCTGCGAGCTCGGCCCAGTGCTGGTCGATTTCTCGGCCCCGATCACGCGCGCGCAAGCGAAGCGGCTGAGCATCAGCCCCAAGCCCAAGGGCTTGGACACGCTCGCGGTCAACCGCGTCTACGGCGAGGACGATCGCCCGCGCAACGCCTACGACTCGGTGATGCTGTGGGGCGACTTTCAGCGCGGGCAGACCTACACGATCACGATCGACGAGCCGCTCGCGGACATTCACGGGCAGCCGCTCACGGGCGAGCGAAGCTTCGAGATCAGCTTCGTCGAGCCGCCGCCGAGCCTCGAGCTCGAGCGTGCGTGGGGCACCTTCACCAGCACGCTGCAGACCAAGCTCGGGATCGAGAGCCGCCACGTCGAGACGCTGAAGGTCCGCGTCGCGCTGCTCGACGACAAGACCCACGAGTCGCTGCTCGGCAAGCGCCCCGACGAGCTGGTCTGGCCAAGCGGCGTGAAGCCGAGCAAGGAGCTACGGATCCCGCTCGCGCACGCCGGCCAATTTGGCTGGTCCTCGCACGAGCTCGACCTCGCCCAGCTGACGGGTGGTTCGCCGGCGCGGGTGTTCATCGAGGTGAAGGCCGACGCGATGCTGACCCGCGCGCAGGGTCGCTCGATCCCGCAGGCGCGATACGGGCTCGTGCAGATCACCAACCTCGGGATCACGGCGGTCGGCTCGCTGCCTGGCGGCAAGGTCCGGGTCGCGCGGCTGGACGACGACAAGCCGATCGCGGGCGCCGAGGTCGAGCTGATCGAGTCGGCGGGTGGCAAGCGACGACTGCTCGGGCAGACCGACAAGGACGGGCTCATCGAGCTGCCGGGCTCGACCGGGCTCGCCGAGCTGGCGATGCTGCGCGCGCGCAAGGGCGACGATCAGGTCGTGCTCTCGATCGCCTCGCTGTGGCGCGGGCCCGAGCCGGAGGACTCGGCGCTGCGATCGGGCGAAGCGGTGCGCACGACCGTGATGACGGAGCGTCCGCTCTACAAGCCCGGCGAGCGCGTGCGCGTGATGGGCTGGAGCACGATCGCGACCCCCTACGAGCTGAGCGGGCTGCGACCGCTGCCGAACAAGACCCAGGTTGAGATCGAGCTGCGCGACATCCACGACGAGGTCGTGGCCAGCACGACGGTCCGCGTCAAAGACCACGGCAAATTCTGGGCGACGGTCCAGGTGCCCGCGAGCGCGGCGCTCGGATCCTACACCGCGACCGCCCGCCTGCTCGGCGGGTCGTTCTCGACCAACCTGCAGGTCAAGGACTTCCCGGTGCCTGCGTTCGAGGTCGCGTCCGAGGCCGACAAGACCGACATCCACGACGGCGAGTCGACGACCATCCGCGTCAACGCCAGCTACTACTTTGGCGGTCGCGTGCCGATCGCTCGGCTGCGCTACACCAACGAGTGCTCGCCGGTCGACTATCGCCCGCCGGGCCTCGACCCGAGCTTCGACGTCGCGCCGCGGCGCGATCACTGGAGCTACGGTCGCAGCGCGGTGCCGCTGATCTCTCCTGCGCTGGGCCAAGACGCCGCGCGCGGGCACGTCGAGTACGACATCGCGCTCTCGACTGCCGCCAACGGCCAGACCAACCAGTGCACGCACAGCGTCGCGGTCGCCGACGTCAGCCAGCAGGAGATCGGGGCCGAGTCGACGATCTGGGTGCACCCGCAGTTCTATCTGGCCGCCAAGTCGCCGCGCCTGCTCGAGGAGGGCGACACCGGCGAGTTTGCGCTGAAGACGATCGACTTCGACGGCACCCCGGTCGCGGTCGACGACGTCGAGGTCGCGCTCACGCGGCGCTGGTCCGAGCCCGAGTATGTGACCGAGGACGGCAAGAAGCGCTTCGCCGGCTGGCGCTCGCGCGAGCAGACGCTCGCGCCGTGCAAGACCAAGAGCGACGGCGCGGCCAGCTGCTCGTTCGCCAAGCTCGAGCACGGCAGCTACGAGGTCCACGTCAGCGCCAAGCGTGGCGAGTACGAGCCGCTGATCCGCGACTGGATGTGGGTCTCGCCGCGCGACCGCGTGGCCTGGCCGACCACGCCCGTTCCGGTGCTGACGGTCGACGTCGATCAGCCCAACCCGGTCCCGGGTCAGAGCATCCGCGCGCGCGTGCGGGCGCCGTGGTCCGACGGCAGCGGCCTGTTGCTGCTGGCCAAGGGCGGCCTGCACGAGCTGCACGCGTTCACGCTGAAGCAGGGCCAGGTCGAGATCCCGCTCGAGGTCACCGACGCGTGGACGCCCGGCGTCACGCTGCATGCAGTCGCGGTCCAGCCAGGCGTGCCGCCCTCGGTGACGCCGAGCCTCAAGACCGCGAAGACCACCGTCAACGTCGGCGCGGACTCGCGACGCCTGGCCGTCAGCGTGCACGTGCAAGCCGAGGCCCAGACGCGCGAGACCATCCCGATCGAGGTCCAGGTCCGCGATCAGCTCGGGCAGCCGGTGCGCGGTCACGTCAGCGTGTGGGCGGTCGACGAGGCCGTGCTCTCGCTGCAGCCGCTGGTGTTGCCGGACTTCATCAGCAACTTCGTGATCGGCTTTGGCGGAGTGCTCGACATCGTCAGCGGCTACTCGGCCCTGCTGCTGCCCTTCCAGGCCCGGCTCGATCCCTACGCGCCACGCCCCTTCGATCCCAACTGGGCCAGCGATGAAGACTCGCTGTGGGGCATCGGCTATGGCTCCGCCTATGGGGCGGGTGGTGGTGGTGGCTTCGGTGGCCGCGGCGTCAGCTCACCGAGCGTCGCTAACATGCCGCAGACACGCAGCAAGTTCGAGAGCGCGCCGATCTTCATCGCCGACGCCGAGCTCGACGAGCGTGGCGTGGCCAAGCTGAAGGGCTCGCTGCCCGACAACCTCACCACCTTCCGACTGACCGCGGTCGCTTCGGCGCCGCTGGCTGACGGTGGCGTCGAGGCGCGCTTCGGCACTGGCGACGCGCGGGTCCGCGTCACTCGACCGATGGTCGTGCGCGCTGCGATGCCGAGGATCATGCGACCCGGCGACCTCGCGGAGATCGGCGTGATCGTCGACAACCTGCGCGGCGGAGCGGGGACCGTCGATCTCTCGTTTGCCATCCACGACGGCGACGGGATCGTCGATCTGCTCGACAAGCCCAGCAGCAACGCGAGCATCGAGGCCGGCGGGCAGCTGCGCGTGCCGTTCCGCGTGCGGGCGCTGACCACCGGTACCCCGGAGATCGAGGTCACCGCGCTGATGCGTCCGCGCGGTGATGCCAACGCGCTCGAGGAGGTGGGCGGGCAGCCGCTCGGCGACTCGCTGCGGTTGCCGCTGCCGGTCGAGCCCGAGCGCACGCTGACCGAGAAGGTGGCGATGTACGGCAGCCTGGCCGACGACCGCGCGATCGCCATCCCGGTGGTCATGCCGGGCGCGGTGCGGCCGGACCTCGGCGGGGTGTCGGTGTCGGCCAGCTCGAGCCTGCTCGGCGGGCTCGAGGTCTGCTCGACGCAGC
>DATLLB010001015.1:0-7067 GCA_035538075.1 Enhygromyxa sp. | reverse complement strand
TCCCCATCCCCATCGCCGTCCCCATCCCCATCTCCATCCCCATCGCCGTCGCCGGTCTCCACGGTCCCCTCCAGCGCTGGTTGCTGCGCTTCACACCCCACCGAGCAGATCCCGACGCCCAGCAGGGCGGTGAAGATTCGTCGCATGCCCTGGTGGTGCACCCTGCATGCAAACCGATCACGCTCACTCGTAGGTGAGCTGATAGCGGATCTCCCACCCGGCACCGCCGGGCTTGCGATCGAGCACGGTGGCGCGCGGATTCTTGCCGCCCGCGAGCTCGATCGCGGTCGGCAAGAACCCCTTCCACGCGCCCGCGAGCCACTCCACGTAATCGCGCGGGATCTCGCCGATGCGCACGACGAAGCGACCCGGCTCGTTCTCGCTCTCGCCCACCACCCCGAAGTTGGCGTAGTTCGCCCAGATCGTCGGTGCTGCGCGCAAGAACATGCGTGGGCTCGCTACCCACAAGAACGCGCGATGGATCCCACGCAGATCCTGCCTCGCGCTCTCGCCTGCGAGCACCTCGACGAACGACTCGAGCCCGTCGAACTCGTCGAGCTGTGCGACGCTGTGCTGCAGCGCGTGCAGCAGCGGACGCGCGGGGTACCACTCGCCCGGCAAGATCCGCTCGGGGACGTTGGGCTCCTGCTCGCGCGCGAGCTTGAGAAAGTGACCAGGGCCGAAGCGGGCGTCGAGCCAGTTGCGACCGCCCATGACCGCGGGCCCCTTGACCTCCGGCGTCTGCGAGGACATCGCGCGCGAGTCTATTGTCCTTCGTGCAGCCGCGCGAGATCGGCCGGCGTGTCGATGTTGTCGAGCACCCCGAGGTCGTCGACCTCGAGCTTGCGCCGCAGCCCCGCCGCGGGCCCGCGCACGAGCGTCCTCGCGCTCTCGTGGGCGGGATCGAGAGCGAGCAGCGGCTCGAAGAGCGCGCGCGGCCACAGCATCGGATGGCCCGAGCGACCGCCCACGCTCGGCTGCCAGAGCAGGTCCGGTTGCTCGAGGAACGCCGCGACCAGAGCGGCGATCGTCTCGACTCGCACGCGCGGCCGCTCGACGTGATGCGTGAGCAAGCCCGCCAGCGCAGGCTCGAGCGCGAGCGCCCGACGCAAACCGACCTGCATGCTCGCCAGCGGCCCGAGCTCCCACTGCTCGTTGTGGGCGAGCTCGATCCCCGCGAGCTCCGGCAGCTCGGGATCGAGCCGATGCGTCCCGTCGATCACGATCACCGGCGCACAGCCGGCCGCGCGGACCAGCTCGACGCCGGCCGCCACGAAGCTGCGACCGCGCCACTCGAGCAGCGCCTTGGCTCGCCCCATGCGAGCCGAGGCACCACCCGCGAGGATCAGCGCGCCGATCCGATGATCGAGATCAGCCACCACCCGCGACGCCGCCCGGCACACCACCGGGCACACCACCCGCCACGCTCTTGTTCCACGCCGCGTCGCGGGCCTCGTCGATCGACTTCATCAGCTCGACGGCCGCCTTGACCTTGGTCGGGTCCGCGAACAGCAAGGTCTTCGGGATGCCGAAGCCGAACACGCCGCGATCCTTGTCGAGCCGCAGCGCCAGCGCCACCTCACCGTCGAAGTCGAGCTTGGCCAGCTTCTTGAGCGCCTCCTGGGCAGCCTTCTGCACCTCTTCGGGCTCGTCCGGATCGGTGGCGTGGGCGGTCAGGATCATCTCGCCGAGCTCCTGCGGATTGATTGCCACGCAGTACTGGCAGCCGTCGGTGACCTTGCGTGCGAGCGCGAGCCCGCCGGTCTCGAGCCCGTCGCCGGCCTTGCCGAGCGTCCGCCCGAGCTCGGTCATGAAGCTCTTCTGGCCGATGCCGACCGCGACGATCAACTTGCCGTCGGCGACCAGCGTGCTGACCTCGAGCTTGGGCTTTTCGCCGACGAGCGACTTCAATTTGTCGAGGTCGTCCTGCTTGTCCTTGGGCGCCGTCAACGTGAACAGATCGGCCTTGGCCTTGCCGGCCTTGACCGCGCCTTGCTTGAAGCTGACCGAGTAGGCGTGCTCAGGCGTGCTCCCGACCAGCGCGATGTGATCCTTGAACGCCTTCTCGGACGCGCCCCAGAGCTCGCGCATGGCCGCCTGCGTGGCCTTCTCGTCCTTGACCGCGGCCGCGAACGCGATCGTCAGCTGGCCCTTGCCGTCGAGGTACACGGCGATCAGCACCTCGTCGCGGACCTGGCCGAGCACGCCGTGCACCGCCTTCAAGACCTCGTCCACGTAGCCGTCGAACGGCGCGGGGATCTGATCCACCTTGATCTGCTTGTCGAGCGCGGTGTGCAGCATCGCCGGGTCACCCCACGGCATCAGCCACACGAACATCGCGTCGCCCGGCAGCGACTTGGCCAGCTCGCTCGGCGCCTGCGTGGCCGGGCCGATCGGATCGAGGCCGAGGCGATCGAACGGAGCGTTGGCGCCGACCCGACCGATCAAGTCGCGATCGGTGCCGAAGTCCGCGGCGAAGTCGACCGCGCTGGTCTCATTGAGGATCGAGCTGAGCGGACGCGAGAATTCGGGCGGCAGCGGGATCATGTCGCTGACGTCGATCTCTCCGGGCGGCAAGTTGCTGGCCGCCATGCGAATGCGCGGGTCGTTGGGCCCGAACGGCACCTTCTGGCGCAGCCCCGAGGCGACGTCGAGATCGGGCATGCTCATCGCAATCTCGAGCGCGTCGGCCTGGGCGCGAAACAGCAGCTGCACGTCGTCTTCGATCAGCTGCCAGATGTTCTGGCCGATCGGCTGCGGGCGCATGTCGGCCGGCAGGCTCTCGACCGCACGCACCGGCTGCGTCGCGCTGAGGGCCATTCGCAGCTCGATGTCGGCGTCGCTCTGCGGCTGACCGTCATGCGGGATCGCGAATTCCACGGCGTGGACAGCGTCGAGATCGATGCTCTCGAGGAACCCCGGACCGAAGCCCTCCTGCACGAGCCCCACTTCCAACAAGCTCTTGAGGTTGATCGGCGGCGCGCCCGGCTCCGGTGGCGACCACATCGTGATCAGCTTGCTGGCCGCATCGAGCATGTCGTTGACGCCGAAGACGCTGCCCGACATCTGAATTTTTTGCAGGTCGTTGCGCGGGCTCGGGCGAGCATCGGGTGTATCGGAGACCCGGGCGCTCTCACCTGCACCGGGGGTCTCCCCATCGGCGATCTTGACGTTGGTGTTGGGGTTGTTCTTGGTGCAGGCGAGCGGCGCGGCCGTGAGCAGGGCCGCGCACAACAACGCTCGGGGTTGGGGTGCGCGCATGGCCGGCAGGATAGCGCTTTTCGGACCGGCGGCCGCTCGCGCGGCGCCCCTGCACGCAGCGCTTTCTTGCTATCTTCCCGGCAGTGGAAGATCTCCTCCGCTTCCTCGACTTGGTCCGCCGCGAGCTCAGCTGCCAAGACGCCCACTTCGAGTTTGGCGGCGAGGTGCCACGCGAGCCCGACCGCGTATGGGCGGAGGTTCAGGGCGGCTGGCGGGTCGTGGCTCGCTACGACAAGCTGCCCGAGCCCGACCGCGCGCCTCGCAGCGAGAAGCTGCAGAACCTGGTCGAGGCCTTCTCCGGGGTCGCCAGCGTCCTGCAGGTTCGGAGCCCGCGCTTCACCAGCCCCTCGGCCGCGCGCGAGCTGGACGACGCACTCGCGCTGCTGGCCGAGAAGGCCGACGCGCTGCGAGCCGTGGTCATCGACGAGGACTCGCCAGTGTTGTGGGGCAGCTCCGAGTCGCCGCCCGGCCTCGAGGACGCCGAGACGGCCATGTGGATCGGCGAGCTGGCCGAGAGCGCGTCCGCAGCAGGGCTCGACATGGTCGAGCTCGTGCAGCTCGCACCCGAGCAGTTGCGCGAGCGCGTCGCTCAGCTCGAGCCTCGCAAGCTGCGAGAGCGACTGATCCGCAAGCTCCCGCTCGTGCGCGAGCTCGGCTCGCACCGCGACGCCGAAGGCTGGCACGCCCACTTCGCGAGCTGCCGCGCGATCGCTGCGGTCCGCCGCGCGCCCGAGCACCACGAGTCCTTTCAAGAAGATCTCGGCTGGCTCGCGCGAGACTTCGGCGGCATCTATCACGTGATCCTGGTCTACGACGGCCCGTTCTCCGAGCTCGGCGCGACCCGGGTGATGCTCAAGGCGCTGCCGGCCATCGAGCACCTCGTGCTCGCGCTGCCGCCCGTCGACCCCACGCCCAAGGGCGCGCGGGTGTTGCAGTTCAAGCCGCGCGCGTGAAACCCTCGGGTGTGGTCAATCGGATCGCCGCGAGCCCGATCACGCTCAGCCCGGTTCCAAACGCGTGGCGCTCGATTCCCGAGGTGCCGATCGCCGTGCAAGACGGCTTCGGGCCCAAGGCGATCGCCGTGCTGCAGCGCGGTCGCTGGCGGGGTTTGGTGCCGCGCGCAGGCGCGAGCGTGTTCGCGTGGCTCGACGGACGCGAGCTTCGAGCCACGCGCCTGAGCACCCGCGTGACCCGAAGTCAGACGCTCGAGAGCGACGAGGCCGGGCGGGCGCTGGTGATCGGCGGGACCGGCAACTCGCTCTACGCGGTCGAGCCGTCGGGCGCCGCGACGTGCCTGGGCGTGCTGCCCGACGGCGAGACGATCACGACCGCGTGCTGGTTGCCGCGTGGCGGCGTCGCCATGCAGCTCGGCCGCGACCTCTGCATTCATACGCCCGGCCCCGCCGCGCGGCTGCTCCCGCGCTTGCGCTTTCGTGCGGTGCACCCCGAGTACTCGAGCCTGCGCAGCCTCCCGATCGCGCACGACGACGTGTTCACGATCGCCGCCATGTACGACGATCGCGGCGCCATCTATGCGATCGACGACGCCGGTCGGGCGCACATCCTCGCCGAGTTCGAGCAGCTCGCGATCGCCGACATCCAGCTGTTCATGGACGAGACCGGCTACCGCACGATGCTGCCCGACGGGCCCACGATCTCGATCGACGGCAGCTTGGCCACCGTCGATCACCTCGAAGATGCGATCGCCCGGCGCGAGCAGCTGCCCGAGATCGAGCTCAGCGTCGACCCGGCGCCCGAGCTCGACGCTGGACAGGATCTCGCCCCGCCCGACGCGAGCGAGGCCAAGCTCGAGGTCCGCGTCAGCATGCCTCTCGACGCGCTGATCGAGCCCTCGCTCGATCGCCTCGGAACCTTGACCACCGCGCTGATCCGCATGCTCCGCGCAGCGCCCCAGCGCAGCGCCCCGAACATGGAGATCCTGAAGTTGATCCGCTCGGGCATGCCCCACGATCTGCGTGCGTACATCCACGCCTGGGCCACGCACGCGCCGCTCAGCCCCGCCGTCTACGAGTTCTGGATGGAGCCGCCCAAGCTCGAGTCCCGCGAGTTCATCCGCGAACATGCCGGCGACGCGATCTCGCTGGGGACCTTCGCCTCGGGCGAGCCGATCCTCGCGCGCCTGAGCAGCTCGCCCAGCTGCGAGGTCGTGATGATCGACGACGAGGGCGTGCCCTACCGCTACCGCGGGCTCGAGGGCTTCTTGCTGGATCTGCAGCTGCGCGCCGACGGTGCGTTCGAGCTCGACGACTGGATCGAGTGACCATGCGCGACGACAACGACGACGTCGATCACGTCCCCGGTGAGCGCGGCCCCCCGCTGATCAACAAGACCTTCGAGTATCTGCGCGATCCCTTCGGCACCGACCGGCGCCTGCTCGCGCGCCACGGCCCGATCGCCCGCACGCGCATGTTCGGGCGCACGGTCGTGGTGCTCGGCTCGGCCGAGCACGCCAGCCGCTTGCTGCTCGACCGCGAGCGCACGCTCTCCAGCCACCACGGCTGGGGTCACTTCCTCGGCCAGCTGTTCGACGGTGGCTTGATGCTGCGCGACTTCGACGAGCATCGCCTCCATCGCGGGATCATGCAGGTCGCCTTCCGCGGCCCCGCGCGCGCGGCCTACCACGCGCACATCGATCGCCACTTCGCGCAGACGCTCGAGCGCTGGGCGTCCACGCCGATGCCGATGCGGTTCTATCCGGCGATCCGTCGGGCGTTGATCGAGCAGGCCGGCACCGCGTTCTTGGGCCTTCCGCCCGGGCCCCACGTCGAGCTGGCCGGACGCCACTTCTCCGCGATCCGAAACGCCGTGCTCGCGCTCGTGCGCGTCGAGCTGCCGGGCACCGCGTGGCGTCGAGGCATGGTCGCGCGCCGTCAGCTTGCCGAGTTCCTGCGCGCCGAGATCCCGGCGCGGCGCCGCGGTGACGGGCACGACCTGTTCAGCGCGCTGTGTCGCGCGCAGGACGAGAACGGCGAGCGCTTCGACGACGACGCGATCGTCGACCACATGATCTTCCTGCTGTTCGCCGCCCACGACACCACCAGCTCGGCCCTGACCACGTTGATCGACGAGCTCACGCGCGCGCCCGAGCTGCAGGCGCGCGTCGCCGAGGAGTGCCAGCGCGTGGGCTCGCTCGGCTTCGAGCAGCTCGAGCAGCTCGAGCTCGTCGATCGCTGCTTTCGTGAGGCCATCCGCATCCAGCCGCCAGTGCCGTACATCTTGCGGCGCACCGTGTCTTCGTGCCCGATCGGCGGACACACGCTGCCCGAGCGCACGCCGACCACCTTGATCGTGCACGCCGTGCATCACGATCCCAAGCTGTGGCGCGACCCCGAGCGCTTCGATCCCGATCGCTTCACGCCCGAGCGCGCCGAGGATCGCCAGCACCCGCACCCGTGGGTGCCGTTCGGCGGCGGAGCGCACCGCTGCATCGGAGCCGAGTTCGCGCGTCAACAAGCCAAGGTGTTCTGCTGGCACCTGCTCCGCCGCTTTCGCGTCGAGCGAGTGCGCGAGCGAGCGACCGACTGGCGGCAGATCCCGATCCCGCTGCCGAAGGATGGCTTGCCCGTGCGCCTGGTCGGCAACGATCCGGAGCTCGGGGCGCTGGCCGATGCCAAGATGCTGCTCGACATGCAGACGATCGTCGAGGCTCGGCAGGCAGCGGCCGCGACCTGATCAACGGGCGACCAGACGCACGGGCAAGCCATCCTTCGGCAGCGGGATCGGGATCTGCCGCCAGACGGTCGCTCGCTCGCGCACTCGCTCGACGCGAAAGCGGCGGAGCAGGT
>DATLLB010001014.1:0-12591 GCA_035538075.1 Enhygromyxa sp. | reverse complement strand
TCCCCATCCCCATCCCCATCGCCGGTGGTGCTCGTCTCATCCTCGTTGTTCTCGCTACCGCTCGTGACGCTCTCCTCGTCACCACCGCAGCCGATCACAAAGGCACAAAATAGAAGCGTGATTCGTCGATTGCTCGTGTTCATGGCAAGTTCCGCGCGCCATCCTACACGAAGACCCTCTCAATCCGCCCGCAAGATCACGCCGACGAAGGGCGGCGACATCAGCAAGCTGCCGCCCACTGCGTAGCGAGGACCACCGCTGAAGCCGAACACCGCGTGCAAGACCATCGACGTGTTCGCGTCTTCCTGCTCCAGCTCGTAACCTCCCGCAGCGACGCGATAGATCGTACCTTGCACACCGACCGCGGTCGCGCCCTCGACCGGATCGACCCACACGCCGTTGAGCCCGGGAATCGCGAGCGTCTGCCCCGACCACGCGTCGTCGCTCAGCCGATCGATGCGTCCGTTGGCTCGGCCCCCGACCGCGATCACGCCTTCGTCGGGCGAGCCCCACACGCTGATCAGATCGATACCGTCGGGATCCGAGTGCGCGGTCCAGCTGCTGCCGTCCCAGTGCACGATGGCTCCGGCATCGCCGACGCTCCACACGTCATCGGCCGCGCGGCCCCAGATCTTGAACAGCGCGTGCGACTCGGTCCCGAGCGGCGGCAGCTCGACGCTCGTCCACTCGCCGGCTTCGTCGCGACGCAGCAGCACCGGATCATCGCTGACGCCATCGCCACCGACCGCCCACAGCTCCGCCGCGCTCGCGCCCCACAGACCCCACAGCACGCGATCGGTCGGACTCTCCTCCGCCACCCAGCCCTCCGCCTCGCGCCGCACGATTGCCCCGCCCACGCCCACGCTCCACACCTCGCCATCGACCCCATACACCCAGTTGAGCATCGCGACCTCGGCCGGCAACGACTCGAGCTCCCATGGATCGACTCGATCGGCTCGATCATCGCCGCCTCGCAAGATCCGACCGCCGCCGGCCTCGGGCTGACCACCGACCACGAACAGCTCGTCCGGGCTCGGTCCCCACACGCTCATCAGCGCGCCGATCTCCATGTCGGCCTGCAGGACCGGCTCCCAACTGCTCGACTCAATCCCGGTCTCCGACTCCGACTCCGACTCCACGGTCGTATCCGAGCCCGAACCCGTGTCCCCGTCCTCGGCCGAGGTCTGGATACAGCCGGAGATGGCCAGCCCGAGCGTGGCGACGAAGCCGGTGCGCATGCGCGAGGATGGTAGCGCTTCGCTTTCGCAGCCGAGCGTGAGAAATTCGCGGCCATGAATACTCGCGCCTTGCTCCCGCTGATGCCACTGCTGTCCGCTTGCGTCGTCATCGGCGTTGTCGTTGTTGGTGCCGATGACGACTCGACCTCGGGTGACGGCGACGGCGACCCGACCGGCGATGGCGATGGCGATGGCGACCCGACGGGCGACGGCGACGGTGATCCAACCACCGGCGATGGTGATGGTGACGGCGACGGCGACGGCGATGGTGACGAGTGGTGCGGGCTCAGTGAGGAGAACCCCGACGCGCCGTGGTTCAGCCTCAGCCAGCTCGGCCAGCCGCTCGAATCCGGCGGCGATCTCTCGGTCGAGTGCGGCTTCCAGGGCTTCTTCATGATCGAGATCGATCCGACGATCGGCGGCTTCATCCCCGACTCGGAGCACGTCCCGTTCCACGTCACGCTCGACGTCGAGGGCTACAACGTCGGCCCCAACGGCCACTTCGCCGAAGGCAGCTTCGACATCTTCGTCGACTGTTGCGAGGACTACTACGGCTACTGCTACGAGAGCTACACGCTGCGGCTGTACCCGCCGGACATGATCACCGATCTCTCCGTCATCCACGCTGCGCCTGCGCTGCTGACCGTGACCATGACCACGCCCGGCGAGCCGGTCGAGCAGGCGCTCGACGTGAACATGTGGGCGATGGAAGTGGACGAGAACTGGCAGTATTGCGACTACTACTATCCCGACGTGGAGCCGCTGCCGGTCAGCACGCCAGCGATCCCGGCCGGGTGATAGGCTCGCGCTCGCGTGCGGACCCAACATCTGTATCGTGAGCGCCTGCGGCTTCTGATCGCGGAGACCATCGTCGAGCACCGCACCGCCGACGCGGCCCTGCAGGAGCTGCGCGAGCTGGTCGCGGACGACTCGATCGCGCCTTACGGGCTGCGCATGCTCGCCGCGCTCGAGCTCGATCGCAGCGAGCATGCAGCCGCGCGCCATCACCTGCAGCAGGCCATCGCGCTCCGCGACGATCCCGACGACGTCGACGCTCGCGTCGATCGCCTGTTGATCGCCCACGCATGGCTCGGCGCCAACGAGCCGAGCGAAGCGCTGGCGCTGCTCGATGCGCTGCTGAGCGAGGACGAAGATCGCGTCGCGGCGATCGAGCAGGCCCGCGGCGACGCACTCTCGGCGCTCGGTCGCCTCGACGAAGCTCGCCACGCCTACGAGCGCTGCGCCCAGCACGTCGGCCAGCAGCTCGACGACCGCGTCGCAATCCAGCTCGACATCGCCTGGCTCGAGCTCGAGCGCGAGCGACCGGACGCCGCGATCGCGGCCCTCGACGCGGTGCTCGGCGACGAGCCCTCCGGCGAGTACGTCGACGATGCCGCGCGACGGCTGCGGGCCCGCCTGCGGATCGCTCGCGGCCAGCACGAGCGAGCGCTCGCCGACTTGCGTGCGGCGATCGACGAGGCCCGCCACCCGGCGAGCACACGCCAGCGCATCGCCGACGATCCCGAGCTCGCCGCCCTGCGCGAGCACCCCGAGCTCGTCACGCTGATCGCTCCGCCGCGCGCCGAGGCCCGCTGGCTCGACGCCCACCCGACCCTCGCGGCGCTGCGCGAGCACCCGGGCCTGCGCGAGCGCGGCGTGCAGTTCCTCGACGAACAAGACGCGCGCGAGGGCGGCGAGACGCTGCGCGAGTTCTACGGCGACTCGCTGCACCTCGGCACCTTGTGGACCGACGCGCTGTGGACCGAGTGTCGTCGCATCGCCGCGCCGCTGTGGCTGCTCGGCAAGGGCCCGGCGATCCCCGGCCAGCGCCACGGCGGAGAGCTGCGGGTCGAGCTGGTGCTCTACGTCGATCCCGAGCACCCCGACACCGTCTGGCTGGGCCCCGACGACGAGTTTCCGGCCGCGCTGTTCACCGAGCTCCCGGCCGACGGCGACGCGATCGCGAGTGCGATCGATGCCCTCTACCTGCACCCGCCGCAGCGCGTGCACGAGCTGCCCTGCGTCGCGCGGGCCTTCATGGGCTACCCCAACCAACTCGCGGTGCCCAACCCCTACTCCGGCCAGCTCGAGGCGGCCTACCCCCAGGAGCTCGATCGCCACTACAACTTCAGCCCGGCTTGCGATCCGCTCGTGTGGGGCGGAGCGTTCGCCGACGACCCGTGGCCCGACGTGATGCCGGCCGTCCCCCAGCTGCGCGTCGTCATGCTGTCGCGCCAACGTCGAGCGCAGCGGCGCGGCACGGTTGCGAGGCTCTCGCGGCGCGCTCAGTTCAGCCGCGCGCACGTCGGCTACGAGATCCACCAGTCGCACGCCAACACGATCTATGTGTGGCACATCCGCTACCGTCCCAACCCGTACCCGGCCACGATCGAGCGCTACAACGAACGCTGCGGGACCGAGTTCCCGACCGATCTGCCGGCCGACGTGGTAGCGGGCGTGATCGGCTTCGACTGGATGACCGCCGAGCAGGCCGAAGCGATCCTCGCCGAGGTCGAGCCCGCGCTCTGGCCCGCCTACTTGAACGTGATCGCGGCCATCCGCTGCGACGATCTCGAGGTCACCGCGCTGCTGGCCGACTGGGCTGCGCGCCCCGACTCGAGCCCGGCCGTGCGCGGCTCGATCGCGAATCTGTGCCTCGAGTACGGCTGGCGAGCGCTGCTCGAGCAGCTCGCGCTGGCCGAGCCCGACGAGCCGCTGCGCGAGCAGATGGTCGCCGCGCTCGCGCGGCCGTTCCCCGAGACCGAGTTCAACGAGATGGGCGAGCCGACCAACGTCTACGGCGGCGGCAGTGACGACGACGATTTCGACGACGACGAAGGCGATGACGACGATGACGACGACGATGACGACGACGAGTAGGTCGTGGCGCTGGCCGACCCCCGCCGCGCGAGTGGCCACGCTGCGAGCCCACGTCGTCGCGCACGGCTGGACGCTGATCACCGACGAGCCGCGCAGCCTCTACACCGCGCGCAAGCTCGAGTGGCAGGTCAGCGAGGGCGTGCGCGTCGGCTGGGCGGAGTATCACCAGCACGGCGTGCGCACGCTGTGGGTCGAGGCGGCCGACCCGGCCGTGCGCGAGTCCATGATCGAAGCCGTGTGTGCCGAGCTCCCGACTTGGTCCGACGAAGCGCTCCAGCGTGACGCTCACGCCGAGGATCTGCGCACGCGCCTGCCAGCGGTGCGGACCTGGACGCTGGGCGCGACGATCGAGCCCGTGCGTGCGCCGGGCCTGCTCGAGGCCATCGTCGCCCTCGCTCGCCATACGCACCCGGTCGCGCGCCTGGCCGCGCTGGATCTCGGCTTCGTGATCGCGCCCGCCCACCGCGAGGCCGCGCTGGCGCTCGCGCGCGAGCGCGTCGAGCAGGATCCCGAGTTCGCCGAGGACTGGCAGCACCTGGTCGCCAGCATCGAAGCGGGCTAGCACTGCGGCCCCGATTCAGTAGGCCGTGCGCGTGAGCTGAATGTCCGCCCGCGACCACGCTTGATCGAACTTGGCCTTGGTCTGCTTGGCCTTCGCGTTCTGCTTGGCCGCCAGCTGCGCCTGCCAGAGCCCGAACAACGCCCAGCCATTGTGCGGGTGCCGGACGAGGTCGGCCTCGTAGACGGCGATCGCCTCCTTCGGCTTGCCCGCGTCGAGCAACGCCGCGCCGAGATAGTGGCGGGTCGGATAAAACCAGTCCGCGGGCTCGTTGTACGCGAGCTGATCCTCCATGCTCACCGCTGCCTCCCACAGCGCGATCGCATCGGGCGACTTCTCGGCGTCGGCAATGCGGGCCTCGAGCACCTTGGCCGCGAGCTCGAGCACCGAGCGCCCGGCGTTGAGCCCCGTCAGCATCGCTTCGGGGATCGACTTTGCGATTTCCTGCAGCGCGCTCAGATCGGCCTTGGCCTCGTCGGGCTTGCCGGTGGCCGCCAGCGCCATCCCGTGCGCGTGATGCCAGAGGGCCGTCAGCACCGGATACTTCGGATCGGGCTGAGGCTCGGCCAGGATCTCGTCCCAGCGTCCAAACCGAACCATCACCAGCAGCGGCTCCGACACGAAGAAGTCCATGCCCGGCATCCCGCACACCATGTCGCGCGGCATCCGGGCAGCGGCGTTGCGCGAGGCCTCGAGCGCCTCGGCGCTGCGGCCCTCCATCGACGACGAGTAGGCCAAGAAGCCGTAGTTGTGGGCCATGTACATCGCGTAGTAGCCGGGCGGCTCGACCATATCGAGGTAGCGTTGATCGGCCGCAGCCGCGCGCCGGTTGGCCTCGGACGCGTCGGCGTAACGACCCACGCGCTGGTAAATGTGGGCAGGCATGTGCACGAGGTGGCCGGCGCCGGGCACCAGCGACCCCAGCCGATCGGCCGCCGCCTCGCCCTTTTCGGGGTGCTTGGAGGCCTCGATCGCGTGAATGTAGTAATGATTGGCGCCGGGATGCTCGGGCGTCTTGGCCAGCACCGATTCGAGCGTGGTCACGATCTCCTCGGTTCCAGGCGCGGGCTCGCCCGCAGGCGTCCACAGCTTCCAGGGATTCACGTTCATCAGCGACTCGGCGAACAGCACCTGCACGTCGAAGTCATCGGGGAACTGCTCGGCGACCTCGCGCATGGCCGCCGCATAGGCTTGATTGTACGCCTGCATGGCCATTGGATCGACGTACTCGGGCCCCGGGTAGCGCTTGGCGAGCGCGGCCACCAGCGCCTGCTCGACCGGCGATGCACCCATGGCAGCTTGTTGAGCGCGCTGCAGCGCGTCCCAGGCGGCGGCAGCACGATCGGGCAACATCGGCATGTTGTAATTCGGCCCCATCGTATAGGCGGCTCCCCACCAACACAGCGCACAGTTCGGATCCAGCGAGCCGGCCTTGGCGTACGAGCGCGCAGCCTCGTCGTGGTTGAACCCGTAGGTCAGCGCCAAACCCTGATTGAAGAAGGCCTGGGCCTCGGCCGACGTGGTCGTCACCACCCGTTGATGCTGGCCGAGGTCCGGCAGCATCACCGCTCCTTCGGCGAGGCGCTCGAGCGACCACGACGGCATCTCATGCTCATCATGGGGCGATTTCGCGTCAGTCTCCGTGGGGGGTGGAGGTGACTGCAACGGGGGCGAGCCACCATTGTCCTTTGGAACGCAACCGAGCAACGCGACAACCAGGCCCAAGTACGTGCGCTTCATGATGTGACCCTCGTGCTCGGCAGCCTATCTCTAGCGACAGGATTGGCAAATGTGTTGTCGCGACCAGCCTCGCCCAATCGCACTTGCCCGCAATCATCGCGAATGGTGGACAACGGCGCTCGCAGCGTCGTCGGCAGGCTTGCCGACTACGCCTCGAAGAACGCCAGTATTCGGTCACGCTGGGCGATCGCGTCGCCACGGCCCAGCTCGATCAATCGCGCGGCCAGCCGTCCATCGAAGAACAAGAACGAGGCCAACAGCGCTTGTCCGGTCTCGAAGTCGGCCAGTCGTCGCAGCAGCGCGCGACGTAGCGGCCGGCGGCGACGTAGCTCGTTTTGCAGGAAATCGGCGGCGATCGCCTCGATGCTCGCGCTCGGTCGAAACACCAGCGTCGGGACCGGACGCCCCGGCGGGACCTCGCTCTCGAGCTTGGCGATCAGCTCGATGGTCGTCGCCGGATCCAGCGTATCGGCCATGACCTCGATGATTCGATTGTTGCGGTGCAGGTTGTCCTTGTCGTGCAGCAGCGGATCGAGCAGCACCGCGTTCAGCAGCTGCCCGATCAAGAAGAACACCCCCGGAAAGACCAGCTCGCGCCGAGCCTCGGGCCCGGCTGCTTGATCGAGCAGCGAGATGATGACGACCCGCTCGGCGCCCGCCCGCAGCGCGGGAATGATCGGCGTCTCGAACCGAATCGCGCCATCCATGTAATAGCGATCCTCGACATGGCGAGCCGGGAAGATGAACGGCAGCGCGGTCGCAGCCAGGACATGCTCGGCCTCGATCGCCGTGAACGTGCTGCGCGTGGTGAGGTATGGATACGGCCGAAACGTGACGCCCTCGGCCAGCTCGGTGAAGACCGTCGTGGCCCCGTCGCAAATGTCGAGCGCGGCGATCATCAGCCCGCGGACTCGGGCCGCGCGGATGTTCTCGTGCAGTCGATCCCACGCGATCACGCGATCGAGCAGCCGCTCGACCGGCCGTGGATCGAACAACGAGCGCCCGACGTAGCGCGCCGTGGCCCGGGGCTCGTGACGCCCCGGCAGACGCAGACGCGGCCAACCCCACGCTCCAAGCGGGGTCAATTGCAGGATCTCGTCGAAGTCGAGCTTGGTCCAGATCTGCTCGAGCCCGCCGATCGCATGATCGCTGCGATCGGCGTTGGCGGCCAGATACGCGGCATTGATCGCGCCCACCGAGCTGCCCACGAAGATGTCGAACAGCGGCGCTTCGGCGCCTTGGTGTCCGAGCAGCTCGACGATCCCCGCGATCACGCCGACCTGGTAGGCGCCGCGTACCCCTCCAGCCGAGAGCACGACGGCGGTTCGAGCCGGACGCGGCGACATTTGAATTCAAGCTGGCACCAACCCGGCGCCGAACAAGCCGGCTCTCTCGCCGCGGCGCGGGTCCAGAGCGAACGCGAGCGGCTCGACCGCGCCCATCGCATTTCATGGAGGTCGTCGCGAGCGTCGCCTGTGGCGCCTCGATGTGCGTGCTCCAGCCGTCGACGTCGACCCCTCACGCCAGACGAACTTTGCCGTGCTGCTCGGGCTCGTTCGGCTCGTCGACCCGCTTGTGCTCGAGGTAGGCCTTCGCGGCCTCGATCGCGAAGCGCAGCCCGTGTGGGAATGACCGATCCCAGTACTCCGCGTGGATGGGCAGCACCTGAATCAACGCGATGCGCCCGCTCTGCGGCCCCTCGGGGAACCACAGCTTCCAGCTCTCCTGCCACATCGCCGTGATCATGGCGGCGTCGACGACCGGGCGGGCGTCGCCGCTGATCGACAAGAAGCGCTTGCCGTCGGCCAGCGTCACCGCCACGCGCGGATCTTGAAAGATCTCTTCGAGCTTCTCGGAGTCGACTCCGGTGACGAACCACAGATCGTCCGAGGCGTCGCGCGCGTGCGCGACGATCCGCATCGGCCGGCCACGCAGGTGACCTTCGGCGTCGACGCTGACCAGCATCGCGTCGTCGAACTCGCGCACGAGCTCACGATATTTCTCGATCGGTTGAACTTCCGTCATGCCGTGCTCGCGTGCATGCGCCGTTCCAGCGTCGCCGGCGAGCCGGACGCCAAGATCCCCGCCGGCCAGGGCGCCCGCTCACATCCAAGCGAAGTAGATGCGCAGCGCCGGCTCGACGAACAGCGGCGAGCTGAGCAGCAACCACGCCGCCGTCCACCCGCGCTGCCAGCTTCGCGGCCAACGCTCGACCGCGAGCCGGCGCTCGAGCAGCAGCGCGATGCCATGCACGACGAAGAAGCTGCCCATCATCAACCCCATGGAGATGTCGAGGGGCACCCACGCGATCCAGAAGTGGATGATCGTGCTCCCTGCGAACGCGGCACAGACACCCAGCGTGGACTTGCGACGACGCGCGAACGGCAAGAACAAGTAGTCGCGCAGCCACCCGGCGACGACCCGATTCCAGCGTCGACCCCAGAACTCCGCGAGCGTGGTCGAGCGGATCGGCGCGTCGTTGATGCGCGGCACTGCGATCCCGCCGAGCCTGTACGCGAGCCACAGCAGCGAGTGGACGGTCTCGACCGCCGCATAGCAGAAGCACACGCCGAAGCCCCAGCGCAGCAGCCAGCCTGCGATCCCGTCGAGCTCGGGCGCGAGCGCGACGACGCCGAACATCGCGACCCCGACCACCCCCGCGTGAATCGCCAACCACTTGGCCTCGGCGACATCGATGCGCGCGACGACCCGCGTGGCTCGACGCACGTCGAACAGCGCGATCAGCAGCCACAAGCGCACGCCGAAGCCGAGCGGCGTGGGTCGCAAGACGAGGTCCAGCGTCCGACCCAGCGCGAGCACGCCGAGAGCCGTGAGCACGAAGCGGCCCAGCACCCACTGCGCCGGAAACCATAGCGGCGCGAGCAAGCCGACCATCGCCATTGCGATCGCGGCACGACGCAGCGCGCGATCGGCCGAGCCGGAAAGTCCTGCGCAGACGAACACCGCCAGCGCCCACAGCCCCACGCTCAGCCCTGCCGCGTTCATCTTCGTCGGCCACGAGCTTCCAACCAAAGCGCTGCGCGGGACAGGCTTTTGTTATGCTCCCGATCCCGCATGACGCTGCCGTTGGCCAAGAATGCGCCCAGCGTGGGTGGACTGCCCTGGCTGGGTCCCGCGCTGCAGATCTTCCGTGATCCCTATCGCTGGTGGGCCGAGCAGTATCGAAAGCACGGCCCCGTCTATCGGCTCAAGCTGCCGACCGATCGCTTCACGTGGATTGCGATCGCCGGCCGCGAGGCCAACGAGCTGCTCGCCCGCGACGGCCATCGCCTGTTCGATCAAGCCGCGACGTACCCCAAGGCGCCCAAGGTGCTGCGCACCGACATGCACCCGAGCTTCACCGAGGGCGCGGTGCAGCGGCACCTTCGACGGCAGGTCGCTCCCGGCTTCTCGCGTCAGGCTGCCGGCGCACACCTGCCAGCGATGACCACCTGGGTGCGTAGCCACGTCGACACCTGGGCGGTCGGCCAGAAATTCCGCGTGACCGAACAGACCGCGCGGATGGGGCTCAACTGCATCTCGCTGTTCTCGTCGGGCAAGGACCTCGGGCATGACACCGAGGCGCTGCGTCGCTACGCGATCGTGTTCACCGGCGTGCTCGCGATGGGCTGGCCGATGGCCGTGCTGCGCTGGCCGTGGATCAAGCGCACGCGCGAGGGCATCGACGCGATGATCGCCGCGCGCTTGGCCGAGCACCGCGAGGTCCCGCCCGGCCCTGCGCGACCGCCCGACTACTTCGACTTCCTGCTGCGCGGCACGCTGCCCGACGGCTCGCCGCTGCCCGAGCGCACGCGCGTGGTGTTCGGGCAGATCCCGTTCAAGAACATGGGCGTCTACGCCGGCCGCGTGATGAACCACGTGCTCATGCAGCTGGTCCAGCGACCCGACGTGCTCGAGGCCGTGCAGCCCGAGATCGATCGCGTGCTGGCCGACGACGAGATCACGCTCGAGGAGATCGCGTCGATGGACCTCATGCGCGCGACCGTGAAGGAGACCCTGCGCATGCTGCCGACCGCGGTCGCGCTGCAGCGCACGGTCGCCGAGCCGTTCGAGTTCGGCGGCTACCGCTTCGAGGTCGGCGACAAGCTGTTCACGCCGATCTCGGTCACGCACTTCATGCCCGAGTACTTCCCCGAGCCCGAGCGCTTCGACATCGAGCGCTTCATGCCCGAGCGCGCCGAGGATCTGCAGCGCTTCGTCTACAACCCGTTCGGGCTCGGCAACCACGCCTGCGTCGCGCAAGGCGTGTTCGAGGCGCTGACCATGGTCGTGGTCGGCACGGTCCTCCATCGCTGGCGGCTCGCGGCGCCATACAAGCTGCGCACGATCGTCGACGCGTTGCCGGGTCCGTGGTCGGGTCACCGCATGCGCGTGCTCGAGCGCCGCGAGGTCGCGCCGCCGGCCGGCAAGCGCCGCCACAGCCCCACGCAACGCTACTCGCTCTCGGCCGCGCTGCTCGACGCGATCGATCAGGCGCCGGAGATCATCCTCGAGGACGGCGATCGCCTGTTCTCGCAGGGCGAGGCGTCCGATCGCCTGTACTTCATCATCGACGGTCGCTTGCGGATCACCCGTGATGGCGAAGGTGGCGAGCAGATCCACATCGCCACGCTCGGCCCCGGCGACGTGGTCGGCGAGATCGGCATCCTGCAAGGCATCCCCCGCACCGCCAACGTCACCGCCGAGGGTCGTGCGACGCTGATGGGCGTCGACGAGAACATCTTCTGGCGCGCCGTGGTCGAGAACGACATCACCGCGCGCGAGCTCGGCGAGCTGGCCATGCGTCGCCACGCCGGAGCGCTGATCGCCTCGATGTTCCACACCGGCAACGTCCCGCGGCTCGGCGGCGGCACGGTCGAAGAGCTCGAAGTCGGCCCCGAGTGCGACGTCTACCGCCGCGGCGACGCGGCCGAGTTCTTCTATCTGCTGGTCGAGGGCGAGCTCGAGGAATTCGTCGAGACCCCCGCAGGCGGGCTGCGATTGCTGCGGACCTACAAGGCGCCCGATTGCTTCGGCGACCAGGGCCTGCTCGACGGCAAGCCACGCGAGACCACCGTGCGCTCGGGCGATGCCGGGGCCCGCATGCTGACGCTCGACCGCGAGGCGTTCGCCAATGTCTCGCGCAACCGCGACACGCAGGCTGGCGTCAGCCTGATCTCGTCCGTTCGAGCGCTGCGCGAGCGCAAGGATGACTGAGTTGGACATGCTGCGCATATCCAACTCTTCTAGGCTTGATAGCGGGACCGTAGCCGGTCCCGCTCCCCGCCGTGGCAAAGCCACGTCGGGGACCCCTCACCCCCTGCTCGGCCCTCGCGGGCCGTTGGGTGGTTGCAGCACCCGCGACGCATGAAAGCGGCGCTTTCTTGGTAGCTAGCCTCGGCGACGTGCCGCTAGCCACCGATCGAGCAGCGAGATATGGCGTGGGCCTCTCGCACAGCGAAACCCAAGGTCGGGGTTCAGCGCCCATGGATAGCTCTTGCTTCGGCTGGCCGAACGGGCGAACTCGGGCGCAAAATGATAGGAGCCACCACGTGCGACCCTGATCGCATCAATGTCACTGTCGGTGTTGGTATCGGTGTCGTTGGCATTCTCGGGGTCGATGACGACCCCGCCGTAGCTCCCGTCTACATCATAAACCCACTCCCAGACATTGCCGTGGATCCCGTGCAGGCCCCACGGGTTCGGCTGCAACTGTTCGACCTTCACGGGCGCGAGCGAGGCGAAGCCGTCATCACACGCGTAGATGTTGGTGTTGCCGTACGAACAGACATCGGTGACATCGGAACCGAATGACCAAGCGGTGTTTGTTCCGGCACGTGCGACAAATTCCCACTCAGCCTCAGTTGGCAAGCGGTATCCCGTGCATCCGCGATCCCACGCCCCCGTCTGCTCGTCATAGCAGAGGGTGAGTGCCTCCATGCCCCTCCGCTTGTCATTCTCGTACTTCGTGAGCGCATTGAAAAACAAGATCGCGTCGTGCCAACTCACCCAGCGTATGGGCTGATGGGGCTCGCAGTCGCCATCGCAACCGCTCGGCCGCTGGCCCATGACTAGTTCGTACTGCCGAACCGAAACCTCAGTCTCACATATCGCGAAGCGTGACACCGCCACGCGGCGCTGCACCTCTCGCATGAAACGTCCGGTCTCACCAAC
>DATLLB010001013.1:0-6378 GCA_035538075.1 Enhygromyxa sp. | reverse complement strand
GTCGCTCGGCATCGCGTAGGTGTCGCTCTGCGGATCGATCACATAGCCATCTGCGTCGCGCAGGCACTCCAAGATCGGCTCCTCGCCATTCGGGCCCGGGACGTGCTGCGCGACCGTGCACTCGGGCTCGACGAGCTCGGTTGCCGGTTCGGTGTCGCGGACACATTGCGTGTAGCAGGCCGGCTGGATCTGATCGCCGATACGATTGGCGATGGCCGCGAGCGCGGGCGTGTAGTCCGACTCGCAGATCGAGAACATGTTGTCGGGCGTGAATTCGTCGACCAGGTCGCGCAGGCGCACTGGCGGGACGGCCGAGATCGGGTTCTCGGGATCGAGCGGGTTGGGGGCCTGACAGCCGGGGCCGATGCCAAATTCTTCCTGAAAAGCCGGATCGGTGTTGCCGACCTCGGCGTAGAAGGGCTGGCCGCTGCTGTCGACCCCGCCGATCAGCGCGACGATGACCTCTTGATTGGGATCGAGCTCCTGCTTGTATTCCTCGATGCCCTGCAACAGGTCGACGTAGCGGCTCATCGGATGCAGCACGGCGTCGCTGGGGCTCTCGGTGATGCTGCCGTTGACGTCCTTGTCGACGGCATCGCAGGTATCGTAGCCGCTCGGATCGCCGTCACATTCGACGCCCGCGTTCCAGCAGACCGCGGCGGTCGGGGACTCGGCCGTGGGATCCGACCAGAACACCTTGTTGCCTTCCGTCAGGAAGATCGTCGACCAGTCCTTGTTGTAGGAGCAGTCGACTTCGTCGGTCAGGAACACCACGGCCAGGATCGCGCCGGCGCGGAGAAACCCGTAGCTGGCCTCGTCGGTCGTCTGCGCGCGAACCAGGGCGAGGTACATCGACTCGAGCGGCGACTCGAAGCCGCAGCCGTTGATGCCTTGTGGTCCGAAGCACGCGAACGCGTCGTCGGTGTCGGTGCCCTCCGGGATGTTCTTCTTGCCCTCGATGTTCTCGAGCCACGGCCGCGGCTTGGGCTCGGAGTCGACGTCGGTGGTGGTCGGCAGGATCGCCAGCGCGGCGTCGTCGAGCGTGCAGATGTCGTTGCAGGCCAGGTTTTGCACGTCGACGGTGTCGCCGAACACGAAGTCGTCGAGCCGGCTCGTGCACGGGCTGAGCACCAGCTTGCCGCCCTCGGGCGTGGTATCGCCGAGCGGACACCAAGGGTTGCCGTTGTCGGTGGTGGTGATGCCGATGCGGTAGTTGGCCTCGACGCCGTCCTGCTCGAGCACGTTGATGAACGCGCCGACGTTGGCGGCCAGCAGCGCCTGCTCCTCACCCATCGAGCCCGAGTTGTCGATCACGAACAGGATGTCGACGTCCTTGTTGACCCTGAGCTGCGGGTCGCCCCAGCCATCGTCGACGCCGTCGTCCTGCTCGTCGGTGCTCTCTTCGAGCGCGATGCAGTTGCTGTTCAGGTCACACTCGGTGGTCTTCTGCGCGCACCCTTGCGTGATGACCAGCCCGACGAGAGCCAACGTGATGACCAGATCGCGACGCATCGGCGATCAATATCACATCTCACTTGCGTCGCGCCGCGGCGATCACCTGACTCTGCAGGACGATGCCCAAGTCACCGCGGCGGTCGCTGAGGCGCGTACGACAGACGCCAAAGCCGAGCGGCTCGGTCCAGGTCCGCGCCGACATGCCCAGCCACTCGGTGCTCGGCAGGCGATGCAGCTGCACGGTCAGGTCGGGGTTCACGAAGCTCCACTCGCGGGTGTCGAGGGCGGTGCCAACCCCGTGGCCTGCGTCGGCGCAGATCATCACGCGCTGCAGAGGGCTGCTCTCCTCGCCGTCAATCAAGGGCACGCGTGGCCGCATCCACACGGCCATGCGACCGCTGCCAAATTCACCGTCGGCGATGCGGGCCTCGATCGCGGTGTGATAGCCGATCTCGTGCTGAAAGAACGGGAACTCGAAGCCGGGGCACTGCTCGAGCGGGCGCAGCAGCTCGTCGTTGTCGGGCAGGCGGATGGGCAGGCCGAGCTCCTCCACACGAATGCGCACGGCCACAGCCACCGCCAGCTGCTGATCGCCGGAGACCAGCGCGGCGGCGATGCGCGAGACGGTGCGGCCGGAGGTGAGCACGTCGGTCACGACCTCGAGCGGCGCGGCGATCGGGATCGGCCGCAGCAGCTCGACGGTGAGGCGCGCGACGAAGCTGTCGCCGTCATGGGGCAGCCGCTCGATCGCACGGGCGAGCAACGCAGTGGGCGGGCCGCCGTGCTGGTGATCGTTGCTCCACGGGCCACGGGTCAGCGCGGTGGCGAAGAAGCGCTCCTCGCCTCGGGCCCCACGCTCGCGCGCGTAGAAGTGGCCGTCAGCCATGGGCACGCTCGCTCGCGTTACGCACGGCTGCGACCTCGGCCGGGATGCGCAGGCCGAGCAGCAACGCGGCGTTCAAGACCGTGCAGGCCAGCGCGGTGATCCAGGCGCCGAAGATCATCGGCACGCACGCGAGCTCGAGCGCGACGGCGACGTAATTGGGGTGAGCGATATATTTGTAGGGACCCTGGCGAATCAACGGGGCGCCGTCGAGCACCACGATCTTGGTGTTCCAGCGCGGCCCGAGGCTGCCGATCGCCCAATAGCGCAGACCCTCGGCCAGCACGAAGCCGGCCAGCCACGCAGGCCAGGCCGCGCTCAATTGCAGCCCTCGTACATAGGCCTCGAGCGGCCATGCGAGCAGCCAGCCGCCGTGCAGGGCGAAGAACATCCAATAGTGGGGCTCCGCGATCAGCCGACCGCCCTGCGCGAGCGCCCACTCCAAGTTGCGCTTGGCGAGGCGTAGCTCGGTCACGCGCTGAACGGCGATGACGACGATCAGCGCGCCGAACAGCACGGGCTCGATCACCACCGAAACACCACCCCTTCGGCACAAAAGCCGGGCCCGAGCGCGAGCAGCAGGCCGGGCTCGCCGCTCGCGGCCGTGTTGGCCAAGAAGCGCTCGAGCACGAACAGGACGGTCGGGCTCGACATGTTGCCGTGGTCGCGCAGCACCTCACGAGCGTAGCGCAGGCGCTCGCGGTCGAGGCCGAGCGCGGACTCCCAGGCGTCGAGCACCTTGCGGCCGCCGGGGTGCACGACCAAGTGTTGGAGCTGATCGGCGGAGAGGCCGGCGCTGTGGGCCGCGTCGCTCGCCATCTCGGCGGCGAGCTCGATCACGATCTCGGGGATCGTCGGCGCGAAGCGAACGCGCAGACCTTCATCCTCGACATCCCAGCCCATGATGTGCTCACTATCGTCGATCAAACGGGCGTAGCCGCTCAGCAATTCCGGGCCGCGCTCGGGCTGCCACCAAGGCTCGGGCGCGACCACGGTCGCGGCGGCGCCGTCTCCGAACAACGCGACCGCGACGAGGTTCGACTTGCGCCGATCACCGTGGACGAACGTGAGGCTGCAGAGCTCGCAGGCGATCACGAGCACGGGTTTTTGCAGGCCGCGAGCGAGCGCGTGGGCACGGGCGAGGCCGGCACCACCTCCGCCGCAGCCGAGACCCCACAGCGGCAGGCGATGGATCGTGCGTGGGAGCTCGAGCGTCTGCACGAGCCGCGCGTCGAGGCTCGGCGTCGAGAGGCCGGTGCTCGACGCGAACACGATGGCCCCGTACTCGCGCCGATCGATGCCGGCCCGCTCGAGCGCAGCCGCACCCGCGCGCGCCGAGAGCAGCAACGCCTGCTCGCGATAGGCCTGGTTCTTCTCGGCGAAGCTGCGCTTTTGTTCGAGCCACTCGATCGGCCGGCCGATGAAGCGGTGCTCGACGCCGGCGTTGTCGTAGGTCTCGAGCAGGCGCTCGAGCTCGCCGTCGCTCTGGCCAAAATCCCCCGCAAAGAAGCCGCGCGCGAATTGCTTGGCGCGCGCCTGCGGGAGCTGGTGATCCGGCGAGGCGCTGGCGACCGCGAGCACACCCACGCGAAGGCTCATTCAGTGCCCTCGGGATCGGTCTCGCGCGTGCGGCAGGTGTTGCGAAACACGTACTGCGAGAGCTTCTTGCGGTGGCTGGAGGTCCAGTCGATGTTCGGGCGCTTGGCGTCGTCGGGCAGATAGCCGAGCCGATACATTGCGATTAGCTCGAGCTCGTCGGGCACCGCGAGCAGCTGCGAGATTTGCTTCCAGGCGTCGGGAAATTCCATGGGCGTGGAGATGAACTGAATGCCCATGCCGAGATCGGTGGTGGTCAGCCAGATGTTCTCGATCGCCATGCCGAGCCCGAGCAGCGAGTAGAAGCCGGACAGCTCGCCGGGCAGGTACTCCTCCTTGGTCAGCATCGCGCCGAGCAACAAGGGGCTGCCGGCGACGAGCTTGCGATTGTCGTTGCCGAGCGTCTTGGGCACACCCAGCGAATTGACGACCTTCTGTCCGGTCTCGCTGAACACGTGCTTGACGAAGGGCCGCAGCGGCCCCGGGAGCTTGTCGATGAAGATGCCGTCGCGGCGCTCGGCCATCTCTTCTTTGGAGAAGCGAAAGTAGCGTTTGTAGCGGGTGAAGAACTTGCCGCCCGCCATCAGGCCCTGCATGGTCTCGCCGGCGATCTCGGAGATGCGCTCGCGCAGGGCGTCGTCGGTGATCAGCACGAACCGCCACGGCTGCGAGTTGAAGTGGCTGGGTGCGCGAGAGGCCGCCTCCATCAAGCGGTGCTGATGCTCGAGGCTGACCGGGTCGGGCTTGAAGTGACCGTTGGTGGTCGAACGGCGCAGGATCGCTTCGCGGAGTTCCATCGCGTGGCTTTCGTCGATCAGAAGAGATAGGCGAGCAGGTAACCACCGGCCCCGATCATCGCGACGCTCGGGTGCGTCTTGTGACCCGGCTTGGTCAGGGGCATGGCCGCGAGCGCGGCCACGGTCACCAGCAACGCGGGGTGAAACGCAAACACCGCAGCCGCGATCGCGGCCGCGAACACCACCGCGTACAGCCAGTGATGAAACGCGCCGAAGCTGGCGTGGGAGAGCTGAGCCGCGAGCCCGACGGCGAGGTTGATCGCGTAGAGGGCTGCGCCCAGGTGCAGGGTCCAAGAGAGGTCCACTGGTGGTCGCGGCGCGAGTGTAGCGGTAGCTTGCTGGCGATGCGAGGCACGGTCGCCGCGCTGCGTGCAGTCGCCTGCTCGGCGACGCTGATCGTGATCGCGTGCGTGGGGACCCTCGACCCGCCGCCGTCGCGCACGGCCGATCAGTTCACGCAGGGTCGTGCGCTGGTCGATCTCGAGGCGCTCGAGCGCACGCGTGCGCGAGCCGATGCGCAGCCCGACGCGCTCGAGCTGCAGTGGCAGGCGGGCATGGATCACGTGCGCGCGAGCTTGCAGGGCCACGTCGAGCTGCGCGACCACGCCGAGCGCTACCTCGAGCGCGCGTGGCAGCTCGATCCTCGCGGCGAGCGAGTGCCGGCCGCGAAGGTGCTGGCGCGCTTTCTGAACATGCGCAGCGCCGTGCTCGATCTCGACAAGCTCGAGCTGCAGATCGCCTTGTACGAGTCGCTGATCGAGCCGGACCAGCGCGAGCGTGGGCCGGCGCGCATGGACGCCGAGCAGTTTCACTTCGCCAGCTTCGTGGCCGCGGCCGAGGCTCTGCGCGTCTACGAGGAAGGCCGCAGCGTCGCCGCGCTGCGTCGGCTCAACGCGCTCGAGCGGGCGATGGCGGTGCGCTCGGAGCAGCACCCCGACGACATCGACAGCTGCGCGATGGCGGGCAACTTCGAGCTGACCTTCGCGGGCGTGGTGCCGGTTGGCGTCGAGCGACGGCTGGAGCGCGGCGTCGACTACCTCGAGATCCAGCAGGATCACTGGGAGCAGCTCAGCCCGCGTGCGCGCAGCACCGCGATCGCGCCCAACGTACGCAGCGTGTTCGCGCTGTTCCTGGCCGAGGGTCTGCTGGCGCGCGGCGAGGTCGACGAGGCCGATCGTCGCTATCGCGAATTGCTCGATCTCGACGTGCCCGATACCGCGCCGCGTCGGCAGATCGTCGCGCTCGCACAGCATCGGCTCGCGCACCTGCATGACTACGCCGGTACGCGCGAGCTGTTGCCTCCGTGGCCCTCGGGCGTGACTGGCTGTGTCGCATGTCACTCGCGCGAGGCCTCGCTGCCTACCGACGACCTCTACCTGTTGCCTTCATTACAATGATCAGGCTCGCCTTCATCACGCTGTTGCTGCTCGCGTCGGGGTGCCAGGGCAAGCCGATCGGGCATCCCTCGCGCGACGCTACGGGCCCTGACGTGCACACGCGGCGGGATCTCGATCTGACCGCGGAGCAGGAGGTGTACCTGGCCGAGCTCGCGGCGGCGGCCGATCGCAACCCGGATGACTTCGCGGCCCGCAAGGCCTCGGGGCTGGCCCACATGAGCTTCACGCTGGCGGGCGTGCTGCGGCTGCG
>DATLLB010001012.1:0-2590 GCA_035538075.1 Enhygromyxa sp. | reverse complement strand
GTCAGGCTCAGCGGCACGAAGATCATCTGATCGCGGATCACCAGCGCGAAGAAGCCGGCGCGGATGGCCGGGACGCCGGCCAGCTCGCGCGCGAGGCCGTGCTGCGCGAGCGTGGGGTCGTGGGCCGCGAGGATCGGCTCGAGCGCATCGACGGCCGCGTTGGTGCGCATCACGTCGTCGCTCGAGTACGCGTGCTCGTCGACGATCACCGTCGCGCGTCCGTCGGCCGAGAGCAGCGTGGGCACGAAGGGCAGCCGCTCGAGCTCGGCTTCACCAACGCTGGGCAGCGGCATGCTCGCGATCGAGGTCACGCGAGCGACCTGCTCGCCGCGCTCGAGCGCACGCGCGAGCTCGGCGATCGCTGCGAGCCGCTCGGGCGCGAGCACGCCTTCGGGATCGTCGTCGCGCGCGGGGTGAACGAGCACCAGCAGGCTGCTGTCGTCGGCACCCCAGCGATCCGTGAATTCGGCGAAGCGCCGCGCCGGCTCGGAGTCGTCGCCGTAGAAAGATGTGGAGGAGAAGTCGACGCGCAGACGCAGTGTGCCGAAAGCGGCCACGCACAGCAGCAACCCCACGCTCGCCAGCGCCAGCGCTCGGTTGCGCAGCAGCGCGGCGATCCAGCGCGCGAGCAGGCGCGTGAGGGCCGAGTCATCTGGCTCGCGCACGGGCAGAGTCTACTCGCAACCTCCGGTCACGCATGAGACTCTCGCCGATGCATGAGTGAAGCCGAGGTCGACTCGAAGCCCGACGCGCTCAAACCCGCGACCGCCGAGCTCACGCTCGCCGCTCCGACCGCGATCGAGATTCGCCGCCCACCGGTGCTGTTCGCTCGCACGCAGCCGATCGTCGAGCGGCTCGAGGCTGCGCTCGGCGGGCCGTTCATCAGCTACTGGGTCTCGTCGAAGGCCAGCATGAGCCACGACGACGTGGCCGCGCTCGATCACGTGCTGCGCGGCACCAAGGGCGAGCTCGGCCGCGTGTTCTTGTTCATCAAGTCCGACGGCGGCGCGGGCACGGCCGCGCTGCGCATGGCCAACATCCTGCGCCACCGGGCCCGACGCTTGACCGCCCTGGTGCCGCTCGACGCCGCCTCGGCGGCGACCATGCTCGCGCTCGCGGCCGACGAGATTCACATCGGTCCGCTCGGCTATCTGTCGGCGGTCGACACCTCGATCCGCCACCCGCTCTCGCCGCTCAACCATGTCAACGATCGCGTGAGCGTCAGCCACGACGAGCTCGTGCGCGTGGTTCGGCTGTGGCGCGAGCATGAGGCCGAGAGCACGGGCAATCCCTGGGGCGCCCTGTTCGAGCATGTGCACCCGCTGGCGATCGGCGCGGTCGATCGCGCGAGCTCGCTGTCGATCAAGCTGTGCACCGAGATCTTGTCGTATCACTTCGACGATCACGATCGCGCGGCCGAGATCGCGCGAGTGCTCAACTCGGACTATCCTGCGCACGGCTATCCGATCACGCTACGCGAGGCCCAGCGGATCGGGCTGCCGGCCAAGCCGCTCGATCCCGAGGTCGACGAATTGCTGATCCAGCTCGGCCAGGTCTACGCGGAGATGGGTCAGCGGGCCGATACGGACTTCGATCCGCGGAATTACCATAGCAACGAGATTCGCAAGATCATCGAGACTCGCGGGCTGCAGCTCTACTATCAGGTCGACACCGACTGGCACTACATCGAGACCGAGCGGCGCTGGACTTCCCTCAACGATCGCAGCTCGTGGCGGGAGATTCGGCCCGGCAACGGCGAGCAGCGGGGCAAGATCGTCCATCTCTGACGACCTTGCCCTGCCGTCCTGCGTCACGGATGCAGGATCATGTAGCCCATCAACGACTCGGTGTAGTCATAGGCGGCGCCGATGGTGCCGTTGTCCTGCCAGTCGAACTCGGCCACCCAGACCCGGCCGGCTAGCGCGTCGCGGTAGCCGATCGAGACCTCGTTCATCGACCAACCGGCGAGCGGCGTGAGTCCCGGGTAGCCCGCGACGTTGCGGCCGCAGCCCGACTCGCCGAGCGTGATCGGAGTGAAGGCGTTGTCGACCCAGAACTCGTCCATCGCGCTGAACTGCACGACCGTCGGCGCGACGTCGGTGCAGCTGCCGAAGAAGCCGACCTCGCCGACGCCGGCGTTGAACACCGCGTTGTAGACGTCGTCGCTGGCGAACACCTCGGTGATCACCCGACCGCCGCCCTCGACCCAGGTCTTGAGCTGTGCGGCGTTGAACTGACCGACGCCGTTACGGGAGATCAGCATGGCCTGCGTGTCGGCGTCGGGCGTGCACGAGTTGACGACCGTCAGGTTGACGCCGAGCGGGATGAAATCGGCGACGTTGCGCTGCGAGGTGCCACAGAGCAGCAGGTTGGGCTTGATCTCGATCTCGCAGCTGGCCGAGCAGCCGTCCTCGGGATCGACATTGCCGTCGTCGCAGTCCTCGTTGCCGGACCACACGAACCCGTCGCCACACGACGCCGACGCGCACGAGTCGAGGCAGTCGTCGGCGTGCTCGACGTTGCCGTCGTCGCAGACCTCGTCGCCACCGACGATGCCGTCGCCGCAGACCGCCGGGTCGCCGTCGCCATC
>DATLLB010001011.1:0-2399 GCA_035538075.1 Enhygromyxa sp. | reverse complement strand
CGATCGATCCGAAAACGCACCGATCGAGCCCGGCGGCAGACTCGATCGGTGCGTTTTCGGAGGGATCGAGTCCGGCCGCAGACTCGATCCCTCCGTTTTCGGACCCCCCAAACCGGCGGCTCGCTCGGCAGGTTCGAGCCTCCGTTTTCGGACCCCCCAAACCAGCGGCTCGCTCGGCAAGTTCGAGCCTCCGTTTTCGGACCCGCAAACCAGCGGCTCGCTCGGCAAGTTCGAGCAGTCCGTTTTCGCATCGGCGAAACGCTCGCGAGGCTGAGGGACCTGCGCACTTCTGAATCGCCCGCGCCCGACACCTCCAATATGCCCTGCAAATGCCCGTTCTACGCCAATCGCGAGCTCCCGCGTGCACATCGGTTGCCGACCATCAACAATGGCGCGCTATGTCGATGGAAATTGATCTCACCCCTAGTCCCGAAGATCTCGAGCTTCTGCTGGAGAAAGCAAAGCCGGAGCTCGAGGCCTTCGATCCCAAGAACGTGGTGCGTCGCTCGGTCGTTCGTCGGCGTGCCGTTGACCTCACCGAAGTCCTGCTCACGAGCTGGGCTTCGATGATCGACATGATCGACGCGGTGCTGACCCCGGCGTTGGCGGAGCAGCGCAAGCTGGAGATCAAGCGCCTCGATACGCGCGCGTGGGTCTTCTACCAGGCCGATCTCGCGGCGGAGGAGCTGCATGCCGACATCTCGCGGAAGGCTCGGCGGCTGCTCGCCAAGGCGGTCCGCGGACACGATCGCTTGCTGCTCGCGTGGGCCGTGCCGACCTTCGGTGAGGACCCCGAGCACGCCGAGACCCTGCGCGACATCTCGCGGGGAAGCGGCCGGCGTGACGACGCCGAGGACGTGTTGCGCCTCGTCGCGCTGTTCCGCGCCAATTGGGCGGAGGCGGCGGCCAAGCAGAAGCGCATCACCAAGGCCTACCTCAATGAGGCGGCCGCCGACGCAGCCAAGCAGCTTCATCTGCTGCGCAATGGTGCCAGCAACCCGGCGCGCATTCTGGCCGATGCTGCATATTCGCTGTGGGCTCAGGATTACAACGAGCTGATGCAGCTCGGACGTTATCTGACCTGGCGCGATGACGACTCGGCCCTGCGCTTCCCGGGCATCCACGAGCCGGCGTCGCGCAGCGCCTCGGAGGAGGAGGACGACGAGCTCGCTGACGAGCTCGACGAGGACGAGGCCGAGGACGAGGACGAGGGCGACGAGCAGGTGGGCTCGAATGAGTAGATGACGAGAGGCCCGGCATTGCAGTGCCGGGCCTCTTTTTGTGCCAGTGCAGCGCACTAAAACTGCAAGCTACAGGCGATCCGCTCGAGCGGGATGTAGCGGATCGGCTGCTCGCGATCGCAGCGGCGCAGCGCCTCGTGCAGCTCGGCGACGGCCGCGATCAGCTCGGGCTGCTCGAAGCCGTAGTCGACCTCGAGGATGCTGCGGATCGTGTGCGCCTCGTAGAACAGCTGCCGCGCGAGCTCCTGGCGGACGATGTCGACGCCGCTGATCCAGCGGTCGAGCGGGACGGGATCGTCGTCGCCGGTCGGCGGGGGGACGCGCAGGCGCTGCGGGATCTTGTTGACCGGCAACGAGGCGAAGGTGTGGTGATCGGCCGAGTGCCAGACGGCGACGGAGTGGATGAAGCCGCAGATCGCCCGCGCGAGCACCTCGGGATCTTGCAGCTGCTCGGCGCTCGGGAAGCCGGGCAACAGGCGATGCAGGGCGGCTCCCCAGGCGGCGACGATCGGATCATCGCTGGGGATCACCGCGGCCACGCGGCGCGTGAACCCGAGCAGGATCTCGTAGTAGCGCCCGAGGAATTCGGCGTAGGGACCGGGGAAGCTCGGCGGCGCCATCGGGTAGCGATAGGGTGGCCGCGCCGAGTTGCCGGGCGTGCCGACGTAGAACTCGCTGACGCAGTGGTTGAAGACGTCGTCGCGGCGGATCGGGAACGGCGTGTAGATCTCTTTTTGGTGGTTGTGGGCGACCGAGCGCTTGTTGAACATCACGCCGTAGTCGAGCGGCAGGTGTAGCCAGGCGTGGGGCTCGATTGCCCGCGCGAGCGGGTGGTCGGGTGGCACGACCTCACGAGTCACGCCGATCACCGAGTCCATCGGGAAGTGCAGCTGCGGGTGGGCCCCGAGCACGACCGACACCGAGCAGCCTTGGATCAGAAAGTAACGGGCTCGCTCCCACGCCTCGCTGTGATCGGGGCGGAACATGCGGCCGTCGACCTCGATCGCCACGACAATTGGCTCACCGTCGCGCAGCGCGAACAACCCGACCGTCGGCGCGCAGTAGAGGCCCGGCAGCGACTCGCAGCCGGCGAGATGGCTCATGTCGACCTTGTAGGGCGTGCCGATCTGTCGGGCCTCCTCGAGCAACGGGCCGAAG
>DATLLB010001010.1:0-6419 GCA_035538075.1 Enhygromyxa sp. | reverse complement strand
GCCCGCCTGGCCATGCTGCGCATGAACACGTTGGGCCGCCGCACCGGTGGCGCGCTGCTCGGCGATCGCATCCGCATGAACAGCATCCGGCGGCCCAACGTGTTCATGCGCAGCATGGCCACGCGGGCCTCGGGCGCCGAGATCTCGGCCGCGACCGTGCACGCGATCGAGCTGTGCAAGCTGGCCGGCTATCAGCTGATCCTGGTCGAGACCTCGGGGATCGGGCAGGCCGACTCGGCGATCGACGAGCTCGCCGACCTGTGCCTGTACGTGATGACCTCCGAGTACGGCGCGCAGAGCCAGCTCGAGAAGATCGAGATGCTCGACGTCGCCGACTTCGTGGCCATCAACAAGTTCGAGCACAAGGGCAGCAAGGACGCGCTGCGAGACGTCCGCAAGCAGGTCCGGCGCAACCGCAACCTGTGGCACGACGTCACCGACGAGCAGCTGCCGGTGTTCGGCACGGTCGCGAGTCGCTTCAACGACAGCGGCGTCAACGGCCTCTATGCGGCGCTGTGCGAGAAGCTGAGCCAGGTGGCCGAGCCCGACTGGGTGTGCCGGATCCCGGCCGAGCAGCGGGCGATCGCTTCGGACACGCGGGACATCATCGCGCCCGATCGCATCCACTATCTCGCCGAGGTCGTGCACACGGTCCGCGCCTACAAGGCCAACGTCGAGCGGCAGGTCACCGTCGCACGCGAGCTCGAGCACCTTCGCCACACGCGGACGCTCGCGGCCGGCTCGGTAGCGACGCTCGGCGAGGCCACGCTGAAGTGGCTCGACGAGCAGATCGCCGCGACCGAGGCCAAGCTGGACGGCGACGCCCGCCGGGCGCTCGCGCTGCTGCCCAAGCTGCGGGCCGAGTACGCGGCCGATGAGTACGTGGTCCGCATCCGCACCAGCGAGGTCCGCTACCCGACCCACGTGATCACGCTGTCGGACTCGCGCATCCCTCGGGTCGCGCTGCCGCAGGACGACGAGCCCGGCGCGACGCTCCGCTACATGCTGCTCGAGGGCCCGCCCGGCCACTTCCCGTTCACGGGCGGCGTGTTCCCGTTCAAGCGCGAGGGCGAGGATCCCAAGCGCATGTTCGCCGGCGAGGGCGGCCCGGCCCGCACCAACGCGCGCTTCAAGTACCTGTCCGAGGGCGAGCCGGCCACGCGGCTCTCGACCGCGTTCGACTCGGTCACGCTGTACGGCTGGGATCCCGAGGAGCGGCCCGACGTGTGGGGCAAGATCGGCGAGAGCGGGGTCTCGGTCTGCACGCTCGACGACGCCAAGGAGCTGTACGGCGGCTTCGATCTGTGCGCGCCGACGACCTCGGTGTCGATGACCATCAACGGTCCCGCGCCGATCATCCTGGCGTTCTACATGAACGCCGCGATCGATCAGCAGGTCGAGCAATTCATGGCGAAGCAGGGCAGGGCGCCGAGCCCCGACGAGTGGGCGAAGATCCGCGATTACACGCTCTCGCAGGTGCGCGGGACCGTGCAGGCCGACATCCTCAAGGAAGATCAGGGCCAGAACACCTGCATCTTCTCGATCGAGTTCGCCCTGCGGATGATGGGCGACATCCAGGAGTACTTCATCCGCAAGCGGGTGCAGAACTACTACTCGGTGTCGATCAGCGGCTATCACATCGCCGAGGCCGGCGCGAACCCGATCTCGCAGCTCGCGTTCACGCTCGCCAACGGCTTCACCTACGTCGAGTACTACCGATCGCGGGGCATGGAGGTCAACGACTTCGCCCGCAACCTGAGCTTCTTCTTCTCCAACGGGCTCGACACCGAGTACACGGTGATCGGCCGGGTCGCGCGGCGGATCTGGGCGATCGCGATGCGTGATCTCTACAGCGCCGACGAGCGCTCGCAGAAGTTCAAGTATCACATCCAGACCAGCGGTCGCTCGCTGCACGCGATGGAGATCGACTTCAACGACATCCGCACGACCCTGCAGGCGCTGTTCGCCTACTACGATCACTGCAACAGCCTGCACACCAACGCCTACGACGAGGCCATCACCACGCCGACCGAAGAGAGCGTACGGCGGGCGATGGCGATCCAGCTGATCATCACCAAGGAGCAGGGCCTCGCCAAGAACGAGAACCCGCTGCAGGGCAGCTACATCGTCGAGCAGCTGACCGAGCTGGTCGAGGAGGCCGTGCTCGACGAGTTCCTGCGCATCGACGAGCGCGGCGGCGTGCTCGGGGCCATGGAGCGGCAGTACCAGCGCGGCAAGATCCAGGACGAGAGCCTCAAGTACGAGCGGCTCAAGCACACCGGCGAGCTGCCGATCGTCGGCGTCAACACCTTCCAGAACCCGAGCAAGAGCGGCGACCAGGAAGCCAACGAGCTGGCGCTCACGCGCGCGAGCGCGGACGAGAAGAACGAGCAGATCCGGCGGCTGCGCGAGTTCCAGGGGCGCCATGCGGGCGAGCGGGAGGCTGCCCTCGAACGGCTTGCCGCGGTGGCGCTGGCCGGGGGTAACATCTTCGAGTGCTTGATGGACGTAGCCAGGGTCTGCTCGCTCGGCGAGATTTCGCGCAAGCTGTTCGAAGTTGGCGGCGAGTACCGGCGAAACATGTGAGCTTGTTGCTGGTGTGCCTCGGCTGCTCGCCGGGGCGCATCGGCTCGGACGGGAGCGGGACCAGCAGCGAGTCTGGGCTCGCGCTCGACAGCGAGTCGGAGGACGGGCCGGTCGTCGAGACCGACAGTGAGTCGGACGACGGCGAGGACACCGACTCGGGCGGACCGGGCCCTTGCGACCGCGAAGGCTCGCTCAAGTGGCTCGACATCTGCGAGCCGTCGGATCCCTGCGACGCCACCATCTGCGAGGGCGATCTCGAGTGCCTCGGAGGCCAGTGCATCGAGCCGGCGCCGACCGAGCTGTGCCCCGGAATCGAGCTCGCGCCGGTCGAGCTGCCGGTCGACATCTACGGGTCGGAAGTTCGGCTGCTGCTCGCCGACGTCGACGGCAACGCCGGCGACGAGCTGATCTCGTCGCGGACCCTCGACGGTCGGATCGACGTGCTCCTCGCCGGACAGGTCGTGACCTCGTGGATCGGACCGGAGCCGCTCCATCACGTCGTACCGATCCAGCTCGGCGGCGATGGGATGCTCGATCTGGTCGGGAGCTCTCACGGGCCCGACCCGTTCGCGCTGGTGCTCATCGGTGATGGCCAAGGCAACTTTGATGTCGCGCCCGATCAGCTCCCCGGCGGGTTGCCAGCGCGGTGGCCGATGGGCATCGACTACGATGGCGACGGCGATCACGACATCCTCCTCGCGGTCGACCAGCTCGCCACGCAGCTCTATCGCAACGACGGCGGCGCGCTCAGTCACGCCGGGACCTTCGATGTCGATGTACGGCTGGGCACCGCCGTCGACCTTGACGCCGACGGCCTCGTCGACGATGCGATCTTTGGCGAGTACCCGAGCCCGTTGGTGTTGCTCGGCCAGAGCGGCGACCTGGTCTTCGCGGATCCGCTGCCCGAGCCGCAGCGCGGTCCGCAGCTGCAGTACGGCCTCGGGCGCCCGCTCGCGGCCGACCTCGACGGCGACGGCAACGTCGAGATCGTCACCATGATCGCCGACGGATTCGGGCGTGTGGGCGCGCGAGTTTGGTGGGGACAGCCGGGCAACAGCTTCGATGTGCCGCGCGATCAGATGCTGCTCGATGACGCCGATGGCGAGGTGAGCTTCGTCGACTTCGTCGAGCTCGATGGTCAGCCGCCGGTGGAGCTGGTGATCAACCACGGCGACGTGGTCAGCTACGCGCGGCCGGATCTCGCCAATCACTTGCCGTTCGTGTGCCACACGTCGATGCTCGAGGGCTCGTTCCTCGTGGATCCGGCGATCGGCGACCTTGAGGCGGACGGCCAGCTCGAGATCGCGGTCCGCTACCAGCAAGAGCCCGAGGTCTACACCGTCGTCCCCGTGCCTTGAGCTCGCCACCCGTCCCGAGTCAGTCGCAGGCTGAACATGATCACCGGCTTGCGCTCGTAGTCCTGCTTGACCTTCATCGCGTACGGCTGGAAGCCCAACGCGCTGTACAGCAGCAGCGCGGTCAGGTTGCGGTTGTAGACGTGGATCCTGACGACCGGCAGGTCGAGGTCGTTGAACGCCCGATCGATCAAGTGGCAGACGAGCCGCCGGCCCAGGCCCTGGCCGCGTAGAGACTGATCGATAACGATGTTGCCGATGAACACCGACTGGCCTGCGCTGTAATTGTAGAAGTCGCCGAACCCCACGACCTTGCCGCGGTGCACCATCACGGTCGGCTCCATGCGGATCTCGAGCAGCCTTCGGACCTGGGGGATCGTGAATGGGTGCCTGCCCTGGGCGTAAACCAGGAACAGCTCCTCCTCGCTCGGCAGTAGGTCACAGAGGGTCTGGAAGTCGTCCTCCGCGATCGCTCGAAAGCTGACATCCAGATCGGGGCTCCATCGCTCCACACACGCACGATCGTTCATCGCACTCAGGCTTCGTCCGAAGGGGCACGCAAGCCAGGGGCAGCTGCGACAACGTCGGGGAGCCGCTCGGCAATCGGGCACGAGGCACCGGGCATTCGGGCACGCGCGGCTCGAGGCGCCCGAATCGCCCACCGCCAAAAAATTTGCAGGACCTGCCTTGACTCCCGGCGAAGCTCGGGTATAGCTGGGCGCGTAGACATCTGGGCCGTCGCGGCAGGTACTCGTTCGAGGCTACAGTAAATTCGTTCTCAAAAGACGAAGATATCGGTTCGATTCCGATCTCCCCGACTGCATCGGGGAGTAGCCTAATGGTAAGGCAGCCACTCCTCGAATCCCTCACCTGTCCAGGCTCGCTTAGACAACACGTAGATGAACAAATAGCGGCTCGCGCTGGCGAGCCAGTCCGAGAACTGTCGCGCCTGTTCAGTGGTAGCTCATTAGGAAGAGCATCTGTCTGGTTCACAGAGGGTAGCGGGTTCAATTCCCGTCCACGATCTCACCGATCGAAATACAGACGCGCAAATACCTCGGCCTGGCTCGCACGCGCGAGCGTGCATTGAGAGGCCAACCGTCATGAATACGCAGATTGCAACGATGGCCTGGCGGCCGAGCCGTGGCTCGGCTGCCGACGCGGGGGCGCTGGTGTGCAGCTTCCTCGATGTTGCTTCGACCTCGCTCGGTCGCGCGACCCACTACAATACGCGCGAGCAGCAGGAGGCCGCGGAGCGCTCCAGCCACGCGCAGTTGCTCGACTTCGATCGTGATCTGTACGCGATCTTGCTGCTGGTGCCCGGCGTCAGCGATCGCGCGCGCCAGCTCGGCGTGCGGGCGCTGCTCGGACGGCCGCGTGACGGCCACGCGGGGATGCTCGACGGCGAAGGCGAGCAGGCTGTCCTCGAGGCGATGATCTCGAGCTTGCCGCCGCAGCGTGTGCTCAAGCTGTTCGCAAGGCTGGCCGCCAGGGACGAGCGGGTGAACAACGCCCGCACTCGCAAGCTGATCCTGCGCACGCTGCTGGGCTCGCCGCGGCTGGAGCTGTGGTCGGTCAAGTACCGCAGCAAGGTCCGCGACGCGCTCACGCACGCGTGGGGCCGCAAGACGACGTCGTTCCTGCGGCGCGTGCTGTCGACCCCGATCGCGCAGTGCAGCGTCGAGGATCAGCGCGCGCTCACCCGCCACATCGGCAAGTACGCGGGGCGCAACGCTCGAATCGCACGCGAGTGCGTGGGCTTCGTGCTGGGCGCGACGCTCGAGCCGACGCTGCCGTTGCTGGTCGCGTTCGAGGCCGCCAAGCGTGACCTCGCGGCCGGGGCCAAGCTGCCGATCGAGGTGCTCGAGGGCATCCGCAGCAGCTACCACCCGCAGGTCGAGCGCGGCACGCTGCTCGAGCTGGGCAAGCGATCGCTGAGCAAGACCCAGCGTCGGCAGCTGCAGCGCGCCGCCAACGAGGCTGCGGTCGAGGTCGCGATGGATCCGCGTGATTACGCGGCCGTCGACCTCTACATCTACGCGTACGCGATGGGCATGACCGATGACATCGCGGCCGCGTTGGTGGCTCGCGGCAAGCAGGCGGCCGCCGGGTTCCCGGTCCGCTACGCGCAGATCGGCGTGCTCGTCGACGCATCGGCCTCGATGGCCGGTCACGCGAGTCAGAAGCTGCGGCCGATGGCCGTGGCGCTGGCGCTGCGCGACATGCTGCAGGCCGTCGGCGAGGCCCACCGCACCATCTACTGTGGCGGTGAGTTCCGAGCCGAGGACCACGCGAACCTGGCGAGCCCACGCACGCACGGCTTCGCGGGGCTGTGCCGCCCGAGCGGCGAGACCTCGCTGGCCGAGGGGCTGCTCGAGCTGCTCGACGTCGACGAGGCGCAGCGGCCGGAGGCCGTCTACGTGATCTCGGACGGCTACGAGAACGCGCCTGCGGGCCGCTTCAGCGAGGTGGTCGACG
>DATLLB010001009.1:0-5457 GCA_035538075.1 Enhygromyxa sp. | reverse complement strand
CGTAATTGCTGGTGCTGCCCAAGTCGGCAATGCAGTAGGTGAGATTCAGTTTCTCGGCAGGCGACCACACCTCGTCGTCCGCACCCGAGTCCTGCAAGACCATGGCCCGCAGGCACTCGTCCGAACCTTCGCACGCCTTCGCGGCGAGTCGGTCGTAGTAGCGTCGCACTCCATCCTCGTCGTCGAAGGAAATGTCGCTCTCGACGACCCACGAGCCGTCGGAGAGCTGCGTGGTGTGCAGACGCTTGTAATCCTCGTAGCTGATGAACTGATCGGACTCCGTTTCGGCGAGCGGCACATCCCCGTCGCAGGCCAAGAGAAACGTGAATGGGAGCACAAGAAGCGCGACTTGTTTTGTCATGGTGTTGCACTCGTGAGTGCCACGACCGCCGTCTACGATGCCTGCCCCGACGAGCGCCAGCTCACGCTACGTTCGATCTAGTTCACGAGTTGTGCGGCTGCGAAACGCAGCAGTTGCGACCGACGAACACCGGGTGCGGCCAGTCGGGAGACGGCGTGAGCATCGGCACCTCGTGCACGTCGCCGAGCTGACAAAGACAACGGAGGGCGGACCCTTCCCTGGCCGCCCTCCGTTCTTCGGGGCTTCGCTTTCACCGACCCCTGACCGGCTCGCAGCTCCGGCCAGCGCTCGCCGAGGTACTTAATCCCGAGCATTGCCTCGCGCACTGGCCAAAGCGCGCCGGGCTGCAACCACAGTGGTCGCTCGCGAGATACACTCGCGCGAGCATGACCCGTCAGCCCGTGCAGAAGTTGGCCCTCCTCGCTGCGTTCGCGCTGCTGCTCCCTGCCTGCAAGGGCGAGGAGCCGCCGGCCGAGGAGAAGAAAGTAGACAAGCAGCCTCCGCCGCCTCCGCCGGACAACACTCCCGCGACGCCGCAGTTCGATCTCTCCGGGCCCAAGCCGCCGGAGACGAGCGCGGTGGTGTTCGCGGTCGACGGTGCGCTGCTGCCTCTCGCCTGCTTCAACAAGGACAAGAACCAGATCGTCCCGGGCAAGGAGTGCGGAGGCATGGTCGCCGAGGGCTCGGAGGTCTACATGGAGTCGAGCTTCGGCAACAAGGCGCTCGACAAGACCGGCGCCGGCACCAAGGCCTCGCTGTGCGGTGACTCGGGGGCGATCCCCACGCCGCAGCTCGACGGCGGAGCGGCCTACGACTGGGCGGTGTGGCCGAAGTCGCTGGGTCTGGAATTCAAGCAGATGCACCCGGACACGTGGTCCGATCGCGGCGCTCGCCTCGAGGACGCCGAGGCCAAGGCCATTCAGGACGCGATCGCCAAGATCCGCAACGTGCAGGGCGACTTCCTGCCCAAGCAGAAGGCCACGGTCGACATCGACGGCGACGGCAAGGACGAGCTGTTCGTGTCGGCGATCCTCGGCAACCCGGCCGATCCCGACACCTACTTGTTCAGCGGGCTGTTCATGGCGCCCGGCGGGGACCTCGGCAAGGTGCAGCTGATCGACCGATCGAAGAAGGGCGCCGACGTGATCCGGCTGCGCGGCGTGGTCGACATCGACGGCGACGGCAAGCGCGAGCTGTGGACCAGCGTGACCTTCGATGGCGGCAATGGTGATCGGATCGTGCAGATGTCCGGCGCGGAGCCCAAGCCGATCGGCTCGTGGACCTGCGGCGCCGGCTGATCGCGTCCTGATCGATCTGTAAAACTGGTTGCGCACCCCATGCGGTCGAGCCCCGCGAACAGGCAGCGATAGCAGCTGCGGTTCGCGGGGCTCGACGCTTCCTGCGCATGCCCTTGCGCCAGGAACGTGAAGTCGCGTCAACGCTGTCAGAGTGCCATTCACGGCGGCTCTACCGATGGCTCAAAGTGCTGCAAATCGGCGTTGCGAAGGCAATTCACTGCGCTGCCCAAGAAAAAGTGAATTGAATTCTCCAACGCCGTTGCTACCGCCAATGCACATGTGATAAGGTTTGCACACTGTGGACGACGAGACGCTTGCACGCTTCCGCGAACGACCTCTGACCCTTCTCCGGCGGACTCTCGGCGACCGAAAGACCATCCGAGGCAAGCTGGAACGCGCGGGTTATGCGCTGGCCAACTACGCCAACCCCAAGCGCATTGAAGGACGCCTGAATCGCCTGCGCGAGCTCGGCTACATCGGCGCCTTCCCGAACCGCACGCAGCTGGTGTTCGGGTCGTTCGACATGTTCAGGTTTTTCATCATCCCTTGCGCGGCCGATTACTACCGCAGCAAGAACATCACCTTCACCTTCCACGCGCTGCTGCGCTTCCTCGACGATCCGGCGTCGATGATGGATCCGACCGGCTTCTTGAGCCATCGGGACGCGATCATCGGTCACCTGATGCAGGTGACCCACGCCGATCCGATCTACGATCTGCAGCTGCTCGCAGCCATCCCTGACGGGCTGGACGAGCTGGAGAAGCAGATCCTGCAGATGATCGACGGCACGCACCCGCGCGCCGAGTCGATCGGAGCGATCATCGAGGACCGCGACTACCACCCGCGCTTGCTCGAGCACGTGCGCGAGTTCAAGGCCAACCCCGCCGCCTGCAAGCCGCTGCTGCGCGAGAACGTGGCCAACAACCCGCACTTCGCTGCGATCGCCGAGACCTTCGGTGACCTGCCGTCGGCGATCGGTTACTTCGCCAGCCTCCCGGATCGGCCGGGCGCGGCGCTGCGTCGGCTGCTTCGGACCCGCGAGTTCCCCCGCAGCGCGAGCGTGGCCGACGAGACCATCGAGCTCGCGGCCAACGACGCCGAGATCGCCGCCGGTCCGCGCGCTGCCTGATCTCCGTAGTGAAAAGTGTTGGCATTCGCCACGGTCGATTGTGAGTACCGTGGACGAATGGAGAATGGGCGCGCCGTGGCGACCCGACCGATCTGCCGGATTTAGAACCGGCAAATCTTCACGGTGGGCTGAGATCGGCGCGGCCCGACGGCCGTGCGAGGTATGAGCGAGCCCACGACCGCTCGCTCACCCGTCACGGACGGCTGGTTTCAGCGATCAGGGATCGTGGTCGTCCTCGTCGCGCTCTTCCGCGTCGGCCTCATCGGCCATGGCGTCGAGCTCGTCGAACAACGACCGAAGCACGCGCGTGGCCATGACCAACTCTCGCGGGGTGCGGGTTGCCAGGAGGTCCGCAAGCTCGCGCGACTCGTTGCGTGCACCCAGCTCGAAGCTCTCGAACAGGGTGCTGAGCATCAGGTCGAGCCCCACACACAGCTTCCGCAGCGTCTCGAGGCTCGGCGAGAAGCTGCCGTGCTCGAGCCTGCGGATGGTGTCGGCAGAGAGAGCGCTGCGCTCGGCGAGGACCTCTTGGGTCATCCCTCGCGCGCGTCGCAAGCTGCGAACGTGACGTCCAAAATTTCGCCCAGTGTTCAAACCGCCCCCAGTCTCACGCACCACGAAGCGAATCGACAGTGAGGGACGGTCGGGCGAGTACGCCGGGACTTGCAAGGAGGGGCCCGGCAAAGCGCTCTTCAGCGCTGTGTTGGCAGTCTGATCGCCACTGTCGCGAAGCGAATCGCGTCGGTCGAGCGCTCGCGGACGCACGCGCGCGAGCCAGACGCTGGCCACGGCCGCGTCCGGCTGCGGCGCCGGAGCCAGCTCGATCCCGAGCACGACCAGCTCTGGCGGACCACAGCGGGCTTGCTCGGGACCGAGATCGGTCGTCGGTGCAGAAGGAGCGTCCTCGATGCCGACCGCAGCGGCATCGAGGCGACAGGAGATGGGAAAGCGGGACGGATCGGGCATGCCCTGCTTGTCGGCCCGCTCCCGAGCGGTTTGCAGATTTTTTCGAGCCCGCGTCGATTTTTAGAAGGTCTTGGCAAACTGGGCCGCGCAGCGGCTGAAGCTGGTGCCGTTCAGCGTGGCCGTGGCGCAGCCGTTGGCGCGGATCGTGTACCACCACTGGATGCCGCTGCCTTCGTCGCCGTTGTTGCGCTCGTGGTCGGTCTCGACGGTCTTCGTCGCGACCGAGCCGTCGCAGTCGTTGGCCGGGTTGAACGACTCCCACAGGGTCTCGATCGTCCCGCTGCTGCTCGTGTACGTGTACAAGGTCTGGGTGTTGGTCCCGGCGTTCACACACAGCTGCGACGCGGTCTCGTTCACCCAGCTGCCCATCCAGTTCCTGCGCTCGGTCTGAGCCTCGGTCCAGGCGTGACGCTGCCCGATCAGCGGCGTGGTGATGCCGTTGCGCACCTTCAAGCGGAAGTCGCCGTCGGTGTCGGTGTGCCAAGCTCCCGCGTCGCGGAAGGTCTCTTGCCCCGCGGCCTCGACCTCGTCGGCGAGCGCCACGGCCTCGGCGATGCGAGCGTCGACGTGGGCGTCGATGGCCTCGATCGCGGCCCCGTCGAGCGCCATGTCGACGATCTCCCCGGTGATCGCGTAGGCGGCGTCGGGGCCGACCTGATCACAGAATTGATCGTAGAGCGAGCAGTCGAAGGGCGCGGTCAATCGCGCGCGGGTCAGCTCGATGTCCTCGTCGGCGAGGTAGCCTGCGTGGATCTGCTCGAGCTCGGCTTCGCTGAGATCGAAGAGCAGCGCACCGCGAGGCGTGTCCTCCTCGTGGTCGAGGCCTTCAGTGCAGGCGAGCAAGGAGACGGCGCAGAGGGCCAAGGTGGTGAGCGTCGAAGCTGGTCGGGACTTCATGCCTCGAAAGAGCGGCACGACCTCCGAACGGATCGTCGCACGCGCTTCGATATCGGCAACGATGCCGAGACCCAGCTCACCGGCCTTTGGGCCAGCTACACGAGCTTGATCTCGCGTAGCCGCTGCTGAAGGAAGTCGTCGGCGGTGATCGACTCGGGGTAGCGGTTCGGGTTCGCGTCGCTGATGCACTCGGGCAGCGTCACGATCGGGAACTCCGAGTTCGGGTGCAGGAAGAACGGGATCGAGTAGCGCGGCTGGCTGCGCCACGGCTCGGGCGGGTTGACGACCCGATGCACGGTCGACGGCAACACATGGTTGGTCAGCCGCTCGAGCATGTCGCCGACGTTGCACACGACCACGCCCTCGATGGTCGAGACGGGGATCCAGGTGTCCTTGCGCGAGAGGATCTGCAGACCCGGCTCGCCCGACCCGACCAACAGCGTGATCAGATTGATGTCGCCGTGCGCGGCCGAGCGGACCGCCCCGTCGGCCCCCTGCGCGCCTGCGAGCGGCGGATAGTGGATCGGTCGCAGGATGCTGTTGCCGTGATCGACCTTGTCGGCGAACCAGTTCTCGTCGAGCCCGAGGTGCAGCGCGATGGCCCTCAACATGCGATTGCCGAGGCTGTCGAGCGCCTCGTAGAGCGAGAGCAGCGTGCTCTTGAAGCCCTCGACCTCGCTCGGCCACAAGTTGGGCTGCAGCGTGTCGGCCCAGTGATTGCCGGCCGGCAGCTCGCGCCCGACGTGCCAGAACTCCTTGAGGTCGGCGACGCTCGCGTCCTTGGCAGTCTCGACGCCAAACGCCGT
>DATLLB010001008.1:0-4575 GCA_035538075.1 Enhygromyxa sp. | reverse complement strand
TGCTCGGTTAGCGAATCAGGTCCCGCACTCGCCCGAGTCGGTGGTGCAGCAGTCGGCGGCGTTCATCAGGCAGAAGTTGGGGTCACCCTCGGCGGCGATGTTCGGCATCAGCCGGCAGCCGTAGCCCTCGCGCCCGCACTGGTCGTGGCTGTCGCACGGGGGCGCGCACGCGGTGAAGGCCCCCTCGACGCCGACGCAGGCGATCCCACCGTTGGGATCGCAATCAGCCGAGTCGAGCTCGAACGAGACCGAAGTGTCGGCGAGGCTGCACTCGCGCGAGCAATAGCCACCGGGCAGCGAGTAGACGCCCAGGATGTTCTGCACGCACACGGCACCGTCGCCGAGCAGCGGCACGCAGTCTTCGTCGACCATGCACGGCGCTCCCCCGGCGTCCATGATCGACGCCGTGACGCCGACCTTCTCGGCCCACTCGGTGCCGCACTCGTTGGTCGGCTCGCCGGTCTCGTCGCCACCCTCTTCGTCGGCGTCGCTGCCACCCGAGTCGCAGGCGGAGACGGAGCAGATCAGGCCGAGGCCGAAGCCGAACAGCAGAGAGAGCGGACGGATCATGAGCCGGACACTAGGGTCGCGGCTCGGTGATCGTCAAATCGGAAACACGCGCACGAGGGTGCGCAGCGGCTTATGCAGTGCGCTGGAGCACAACGGCGATGCCCTGCCCGACGCCGATGCACATCGACGCGAGCCCCCACTCGACGTCCTTGCGGCGCAGGTGGTGCACGAGGGTCGTCACGATGCGGGCGCCGGAGCAGCCGAGCGGATGGCCCAGGGCGATCGCGCCGCCGAGCGGGTTGACCTTCTCGGGATCGAGCTTGAGCGCGCGCATGCTCGCGAGCGTCTGGCTGGCGAAGGCCTCGTTGAGCTCGACCACGTCGAGCTGCCCGACGGTGATGCCCGCGCGCTGGATCGCCTTGCGGCTGGCTGGGATCGGGCCGATGCCCATCATGTTCGGGTGCACGCCCGCGTGGCCCCACGCGACGATCTTCGCCATCGGCTCGAGCCCGAGCGCCTCGGCGCGCGCGAGCGAGGTGATCAGCAGGGCCGCGGCGCCGTCGTTGAGCGGCGACGAGTTGCCCGCGGTGACGCTGCCGCCCTTGCGAAAGGCCGGCGGCAGCTTGGCGAGCTTCTCGAGCGAGGTGTCGCGGCGGACCGACTCGTCGAGGGTCACGCGCAGCGGATCTTCGTCGCGGCCCTGCGGCACGCTGATCGAGACGATCTCGTCGTCGAACAGCCCGTCATCCTGGGCGTCGGCGGCGAGCTGGTGGCTGCGCAGCGCCCAGGCGTCTTGATCGGCGCGGCTGATGTCGTGGCGCTCCGCGACGTTCTCGGCGGTGCTGCCGAGCGACTCGATCGGATAGAGCGCGTTCATCTTCTGATTGATCATTCGCCAGCCGAGCGCGGTGTCGAAGATCTCCGGCTTGTTGTGGAAGGCGACGTCGCCCTTCGGCATCACGTACGGGGCGCGAGTCATGCTCTCCACGCCGCCCGCGATGTAGACGGCACCCTCGCCGACCATCACCGCCTTGGCGGCCTGGATGACCGCCTCCATGCCCGAGCCGCACAGGCGGTTGACGGTCACGCCGGGCACTTCCTCGGGCAGTCCGGCGAGCAGGGCGCCCATCCGCGCGACGTTGCGGTTGTCCTCGCCCGCTTGGTTGGCTGCGCCGAAGTACACGTCCTCGAGATCTTCGAGCGCCGCCGGGTGGCGCTCCTTGAGCGCTTGGATGACGTGCCCCGCGAGGTCGTCGGGGCGGATCGACGACAGCACACCTCGGAACCTGCCCATCGGCGTGCGCAGGGCGTCGACGATTACGGGCGTGCGCGCGGGATCCAGCGATTCGGCCATGAACCTCTGCGTACCACGGTGTTTGTGGGCGTCGTGCTCGCCAGACATTGCGGACCCTCACGGCCACGGTCGACACGACCGGCCTCGACGCGGATGGCCACCGTTCGCTCGCAGTCCGAGCGCAGTCAACTCACGTTACCCTGCGCCGCATGACGGCGGCCTTCACCCTCCTGACCTGGAACGTCAACTCGGTCCGCGCTCGGCTCGACAACGTGCTCGCGTATCTCGACGAGCATCAGCCCGACGTTGCGTGCCTGCAGGAGACCAAGGTCGAGGACTCGCTGTTTCCGCGAGTGCCGTTCATGGAGCTCGGCTATCAGATCGCGCTCAACGGCACCAAGGGCTACGCCGGCGTTGCGACCTTGATCAAGGGTCGCGCGCCCGAGCAGGTCCAGCTCGGCTTCGCCGACGGCCCGAGCGACAAGCACCCGCGCATCCTCGCGTGCACCTACCGCGGCGTGCGGATCTACAACTTGTATGTGCCCAACGGCACCGCGGTTGGATCGGACGCGTTCGCGTACAAGCTCGAGTGGCTCGCGCGCCTGCGGGCCGAGCTCGACAGCAAGTTCACGCCCGAGACTCCGCTGATCCTGTGCGGCGACTTCAACATCGCCCGCGACGAACGCGACGTGTGGTCGGTCGAGGCGATGATCGGGCACACGCACTTCACCGAGGTCGAGCACCAGGCACTCGATGCGCTCGAGGGCTTCGGTCTGCGCGATTGCTTTCGCAAGCACGACCAGGCGCCGGGGCGCTTCACGTGGTTCGACTATCGTGACGCGAGCTGGGAGCGGAAGCAGGGGCTGCGGATCGATTACGTGTATGCGACCGCGCCCGTCTACGAGCGGTGCACTGGCGTCGTGCACGACTGGGAGCCACGCGAGTGGGACGTGCCCAGCGATCACGTGCCCGTGACCGCGACGTTTGAGTGATGCTCGCTGGCGTGAAGAAAGTCAGCGCCGCAGCGGGTTGTGATCCGGATCGACGCTCGGAGGCTCGAGGTCGAGCTCGCGCATCAGCGACATCATCTGCGCGTAGGCGTCGTCGATCAGCGCGCGCTCGCTGGGATCGCTGGCGTCGGTCCAGGCCGAGAGGGCCGTGAACGATCCGGTCGCGCGGTTGTAGAGCTCGGTCCGCTCGCGCGCGCTCAGGCGACGACCCTCGGTCACGGCGGTCTCGAGCTCCTCCATCACCGCCTTGAAATTGTCGACCGCCTCGTTGGGATCGAGCTCGCCCGGATCACCGACCTCGTGCGGGATCTGCGGTTCGGCCCAGCCCTCGCGCTCCTTCGGGCGCTGCTGCGAGAAGGCCCCGCGCGGACGAATGAAGCGAGGCCGCGACGACGCGCCCGGAGCTGTTTTGGAGCGCAGCCGCTCGAGCCCCTGATCGAGATCGGCTTGCTCGGGCTCGGGTCGAAGCGCTCGCCAGGTCAGCAACGCGCCGACCAGCAGGACCACGGCCCCAAAGCCGAGCAGCAGGTGGTCGAGGCGAACTTTCATCGGCGCGGGCGAGGGTAGCAGGGTTGGTTTTTGCGGACTGCCCGCTGGTAAACTCCGAGCATGCGCAAGCTTGCACTTGGGTTCACCGCCACGACCGCTTTCTTCATCGGGTTGACGCTCGAGGGCTGCAAGGAGCAGTGCGTGGTCGGAGCCGAAGGGTGCGACTGCACGGCGGGCGGCGCCTGCGATCCGGGGCTTCAGTGTCTGAGCAAGGTCTGCGTGAACGCCGGGCCCAACTTCGAAGAGGGCGCCGACGCGGAGACCGGCAACACCGATGACCCGAGCGGCGACGGCGATCCAACCGGCGACGGGGACCCGAGCGGAGACGGCGATCCGAGCGGAGACGGCGACGGCGACGGGACCAAGCTCGACACGCTCGAGAACGAGACCTCCGAAGAGACCGGCGAGTGCGTCGACACCGGCTGCAAGAAGGTCGACATGCTGTTCGCGCTCGACGGCTCGGGCTCGATGGCCGAAGAGATCAACGCGCTCAAGGCCGGCCAGGCGTTCCTGGGCATCGTCGACGCGCTCGAGAACCTCAACTGCGGCGGCATCGAGTACCGCATCGGTGTGACCGGCGATAACAACAACGGCTGGATCACGCCGAACAATTGGCAGGGTCCGAACCCGTGGTTCGACAGCTCCGAGTTCACGCCGGCCGAGATGTCCGTGCACTTTCAAAACGCGGCCACCCAGGTCGCCAACAGCGGCGGGGCGTCGCTCGGGTGCGAGCACGTGCTGTCGTCGTCGGTCGCGTTGCTGGCCACCGATCAGAGCGACTTCATCCGCGATGACGCGCTGCTGGTGATCGTGATGATGACCGACGTCGATGACTACGGCTGGTACGATCAGGTCGACGGCAACACCTGTGGGCTTGGCTGCGGCACGCCGGGTCAGCCGGTTGCGACCTTGTACAACACGTTGGTCGGGCTCAAGGACGGCGATCCGGCCGGGCTCGCGACGATCGTGATCGCCGGCGATCCGATGGCGAACGCCGGCACGAATCTCTGCGGTCAGCCGCAGAGCTGCCCGGCCCCGACCTCGGCGTTCCATGCCGAGCGGCTCTACGAATTCGCGGGCATGCAGGAGGGCATGAACGGGTTCACGGCCGACATCTGCGACGGCGCGGCCGCGGTGCCGCAAGCGGTGCAGACGGCGTTGACCGACAACATCGATCTCGCCTGTCAGGAATTCGAGCCGATCGGCTGATCG
>DATLLB010001007.1:0-6586 GCA_035538075.1 Enhygromyxa sp. | reverse complement strand
GAGGTGCGCTCGTGCTTTGCGATGACCGAGCCCGACAAGGCCGGCAGCAACCCGGTGTGGCTCTCGACCACCGCGCGTCGCGAAGGCGACGAGTTTGTGATCGACGGTCACAAGTGGTTCACGACCGCGGCCGACGGGGCTGCGTTTGCGATCGTGATGGCGGTGACCGAGCCCGACGCGGCTGCGCACGCGCGCGCGAGCATGCTGATCGTGCCGACCGACACGCCCGGGTTCGAGCGCGTGCGCAACATTCCGATCATGGGCGAGGCCGGCCACGGCTGGGCCAGCCACGCGGAGGTGCGCTTCACGAGTTGCCGCGTGCCGGCGGCCAACATGCTCGGGTTCCCGGGCGCGGGCTTCCTGATCGCGCAGGCGCGGCTCGGGCCCGGCCGCATCCACCACTGCATGCGCTGGATCGGCATCTGCGAGCGCGCCTTCGACATGATGTGTCGGCGCGCGGCCACTCGCGAGCTCGCGCCCGGCAAGCTGCTCGGCGAGAAGCAGACCATCCAGAACTGGATCGCGGAGAGCCGCGCGGAGATCGACGCGGCCCGGCTCGCGGTGCTGCACGCGGCCTGGCGGATCGACGCGGTCGGACAGAAGGCCGCGCGGGTCGAGGTCTCCGCGATCAAGTTTCATGTCGCGCGAGTGCTGCGAGACGTGCTCGAGCGCGCCATCCAGACCCACGGCGCGCTGGGCATCACCGACGACACGGTGCTCAGCTTCTTCTACCGGCACGAACGCGGCGCGCAGATCTACGACGGTCCTGACGAGGTCCACAAAGCCGTGGTCGCGCGCGAGATCCTGCGCGGGTACGGGCTCGACCCCAAGGCCAAGCGAGGTGAGCGGTGAGCGAGTGGATCGACGAGCCCAAGCCGGTTCGTGAGGGCGAGGCGCTCGACTGCGAGGCGCTCGAGGGCTGGCTGCGCGCGCACACGGATCTGCTGGCGAGCGCCGACGCTCGCGTGGAAGTGCAGCAGTTCCCGAGCGGCTACTCGAACCTGACCTACATGCTGCGGATCGGCCAACCGATCGGCGCGCGCGAGCTGGTGCTGCGGCGGCCGCCGTTCGGCAACACCATCAAGAGCGGCCACGACATGCAGCGCGAGTACACGGTGCTGTCCAAGCTCGCGCCGATCTACTCGCTGGCCCCGCGACCGCTCGCCTACTGCGACGATCCGGCGATCCTCGGCGCGCCGTTTTACGTGATGGAGCGGCGTCGCGGCATTGTCATCCGTCGCCGCGCGCCGAAGGGCATGCAGCTGGACGAGAGCGCGGCGCGGCGGCTGTCGGGCGCGTTGATCGACGGGCTCGCGCAGCTGCACGCGCTCGACTGGCGAGCCGCAGGTCTGACCGAGCTCGGCAAGCCCGAGGGCTACGCTCGCCGCCAGGTCGAGGGCTGGACGAAGCGCTGGCTGGCGGCCAAGACCGACGAGGTGCCGCGGCTCGACGCGATCGCGGCCTGGCTCGCCGCCGAGCTCCCGGCCGACGCGGACGACGACGCGGCGCTGATCCACAACGACTACAAATACGACAACGTGCTGCTCGATCCCGACGATCCCTCGCGCATCATCGCGGTGCTCGACTGGGAGATGGCGACGATCGGCAGCCCGCGCATGGACCTCGGCACCACGCTCGGGTACTGGGTCGAGGCCGGCGACGACGCGCGCCTGCAGGGGCTCGCGTTCGGGCCCACCAACTTGCCCGGCAGCCTCACCCGCGCCGCGCTGATCGAGCGCTACGAGCGAGCGACCGGCATCCGCGTGGGCGACGGGGTCTACTACCGCGTGTTTGGGCTGTTCAAAATTGCGGTGATCCTCCAGCAGATCTACGCCCGCTATCAGAAGGGCTCGACCCAGGATCCGCGCTTCGCCGCGCTCGGGTATTTCGTCACGATGCTGGCCGAGGTTGCCGAGTCCGCGGTCGCGCGGTGACACGGTGCCAGACGCAGCGGCTGAATTTGTGCGTGCTGTTACAGCTTGTTCCGAACCGGCGCGGGCCGGAGCGGATCGTGCTCCGTCGCGGTTGCAGTCGCAGTACCATGGGCGCATGGACTCCTCTTCGAGCCCCTCGGGTCGGTGGTTGCTGCTGCCTGCGCTCGCCGTGCCGCTGCTGGCGTGGGTGAGCTTGCCCGGCTGCGCCGAGCCCTGCATCGACGACGGGCTCGGCCAGAAATACTGCCCGGCCAACGACACCGAAGCTGCGACCGGGACCGAGACCGGCGATGGTGACGGCGATCCGACCACCGACGAGAACGGCGAGACCGAAGGCTGTGCGCTGCTCGACGTGATCCTGATCCCGCAGACGCCGACGCTGGTGCTGCTCGTCGATCAGTCGGGCAGCATGACCGAGGACTTCGGCGGCGAGACGCGCTGGGACGTGATCACCGACGTGCTGATCAACCCGCAGACCGGCATCGTGCCGCAGTTCGACGACTCGATCCGCTTCGGGCTCACGCTCTACACCGGGGTCGAGGGCGACCAGTGTCCGATGCTGACCGAGGTCGCTCCGGCGATCGACAACTCGCCGGCCATCGAAGCGACGATGAGCATGGCGGTGCCGATCCAAGACACGCCGACCGGCGAGAGCCTCGACGTGGTGTGGCAGAACCTGGAGGCGCTCGACGTGCCCGGTCGCAAGTACATCGTGCTCGCGACCGACGGCGAGCCCGACACCTGCGCCGAGCCCAACCCCTCGAACGGCCAGGACGAGGCGGTCGCGGCCGCACAGGCTGCGTTCGCGGCCGGCATCGAGGTCCACGTGATCAGCGTCGGCGGTGACGTCAGCGCGGAGCACCTGCAGGACATGGCCAACGCCGGTCAGGGTGTGCAGGGTGGCGATCCCAACGCGCCGTATTATCAGGCGCTCGATCAGACCGCGCTCGTCGATGCGTTCGGGCAGATCCTCGCGGGCGTGCGCTCGTGCCAGCTCGACCTGATGACGCCGCTGACGGCCGAGGACGCGATGGGCTGCACCGTCGAGGTCAACGGCGACGCGATCGGGCTCGACGATCCGAACGGCTGGCAGCTCAACGACAGCAACGAGATCGAGCTGCTCGGGGCCGCCTGCGACGCGCTGCAGCAGGGCACGTCGTCGGTGCAGATGGAGTGCTCCTGCGACGTTGGCTGAGCGCACTCGCGGGCTTGGTCGCGTTTGGCTGTCGCACGCCGGAGAGCGAGCAGCCGCTCGCGGCGAGCGACTCGCTGGCTACGCCCGAGCTGCTCCAACCGGGCTGCTTGGCGTCGGCGCCAGGTAGCGGTCGCTTCGCGTGCGTGCGGCTGAGCGCGACCCCGACCGAGGGTAACCAGCAGGATCTCGGCGGCGAGTCGATGGACGACACGCTCGCGCGCGTGCAGAGGCTCGGCGCCGAGCTCGAGATCGACGTGGTCGAGGTCGCGCCGGGCGTCGAAGAGAACCTGTGGATCGCCGGCATCGATCCAGAGCTGGCGGGCGCGGCCGCACGGCAGCAGCGCGAGGGCGTCGGCATGCTGCTCGCGGCGCGGGGCTTCTCGCGGCCACTGGTCGGCACGCTCTCGCTCGAAGCGCCCGACCCGCTGACGACGGATCCGATCGTGGTCGAGGCTCGCAGCGAGCTCACCGGCTTGCTGTTTCGCTACGAGTGCAACGTGCACGAGGGCGACGCGAGCTTCGAGTACTACGCCACGCTGTCGGTCGTCTGTGCGAACGGCGAGCCGCCGCGGGTGCTGCTCGAGCAGCTCGGCGGTCCGCTCGCGCGGCTGAGCTTCTCCGAGGATGGGCGCTTTGGCGTGATCAGCATCGAGCACCAAGACGGCGGCGAGGGCTACGTCGACGTGACCTGGATGCACCACGCGTTCACGCTCGACGGCGTGTGTTAGTCGCCGCCCAAGATGCGCTCGACGAGCGCGTCCATGGCCTCGGCGGCGCCGAGCTGCAGGTGAAAGTCGACGAACTCCGACACCTCGGTGACGCCGGGGTTGATCTCGACCGTCAGCTTGCACTGCCGCCGGGCCTCGAGCACCGGCGCGACGATGTAGGGGAACAACGCCGAGGTACCGATCGAGATCACCGCGTCGAAGCCTCGGCGCAGCTCGGTCTGCAGGCGCTCGACCGCGGCCTCGGGGAGCAGCTCCTCGAACAGGACCACGTCCGGCCGCACGACCGCGCCGCACGAAGGGCAGCGCGGCACCGCCTGACCGGCAAAGCGCTGGGCGAGCTCGTCGTAGTCGGTCACGCGCAGCGACCAGTCGCACGCGCGGCCCTGATGAGCGCAGCGCAGCGCGTTGGCGTCGCCGTGGATGGCGATCACGTTCTGCGAGCCGGCCGCGACGTGCAGGCCGTCGACGTTCTGCGTGAGCGTGACGACGCGCGCGCGGGCCCGCTCGAGCTCGACGATGCGCAGGTGGGCCGCGTTCGGCTTGGCGCCGCGGCACGCGTCGCCGATCTGGCGCAGGTACTTCCAGCAACGGTCGGGGTGCGCCTGAAAGTACGGACCCGAGAGCACGACCTCGATCGGCAGGCCCTCTTCGGTGTCGACGCCGTCGTAGAGCCCACCGACCCCGCGGTAGGTCGGCAGCCCGGAGTCGACCGAGATGCCGGCCCCGGTGATGAACAGCAGGTTCTCCAGCGGAGCGAGCTGGTCGGCGACCGCGTCGACGAGCGCGCGTTGTCGTGGGTCCATGCCTCATGGTCGCGCTACACTCAGCGGGCGTCCATGGACAAGCTCAAGCTCTACATCGCGCCGATCGTCGCCCTCGTGCTGCTGCTGCTCTGGTACTTCGTGGTGCAGCCGCGCGTCATCGAGGACAAGCCGCTCGATGGTGCACAAGACAAGCCCGAGCAGAAGCGCGAGTGATCGGTCAACGGACCGCGCGGCTGAGCTGGAGGATCTCGAACAGCGCCCGCGTGGCCGGCGAGCGGTTGAGCGTATAGAAGTGAATGCCGGCGACGTCGAGCGGCTGCGGCTGAAAAGGTCCGGGGGCAGGGCGCTCGAGCAGCGCGCGGCACTGGTAAGCGGCATAGCTGACGCCGGCCCAGAACACCTCCTGCGGATCGTAGCCGTCCTCGCTGTCGGCGATCGATCGCAGCCGCTCGCGCAGGACCTCGGGGATGGTCGCGCCGATCATCTTGGTGAAGCGTTCGACCTGGCTGACGTTGGTGACCGGCATGATGCCGGGCAGCAGCGGGACCGTGATGCCGCGCGCGCGGACACGATCGTGAAAGTCGAAGTAGGCCGCGTTGTCGAAGAACAGCTGGGTGATCAGGAACTCGGCTCCGGCCTCGACCTTGGCCCGCAGCGAGGCGAGATCGACCACGGCGCTCTCGGCCTCGGGGTGCACTTCCGGGTAGCAGGCTCCGCCGACGCACAGCTCGGGCCAGCGCTGCTTGAGCCAGGCCGTCAGCTCGCTGGCGTAGCGAAAGCCGCCAGGCGTGTGCTCGAAGTGGGTCTGGCCGCGCGGTGGATCGCCGCGCAACGCCAAGATGTTGCGGACGTCCTGCGCGAGCAGGCGCTCGACCGTGGCCGCGAGCTCGTCGCGGGTGCTGCCGACACAGGTCAGGTGTGCGAGCGGTTCGATGCCGAGCTCGCGCTTGATGCGACCGACCAGCTCGACGGTGCGCGTGCGGGTGCTGCCGCCCGCTCCATAAGTGACCGAGACGAAGTCGGGGCCGAGCGGAGCGAGCTGCTCGAGGCTGCGCCACAGGACCCGCTCGCCTTGTTCATCGCGCGGCGGGAAGAACTCGAAGCTGAACACCGGGCGCTTGTGGGCGAGGCGGTCGCGGATCAGCATGGGCGCACCGAGATAGCACGAGCGCCGAGCGCCTGCGATCGGAGATCTGCCAGGCGTCGATCGAACGCTGGGCTCCGAAACCGCGATCTCGTCCGCACGACACGCTTGCATCGCGGCGCGGACGGTGTGAGGTTCTGGCGTGGCCGAGGCCGACCTCGCACCGAACACCGAGCTCGCGCAGTGGTGGCTATACCTGCTGCGCTCCAACCAGGGACGCACCTACGTGGGCATCTCGAGGGATGTCGAGCGTCGGCTCGCGCAACACAATGGCGAGCTGCCGGGCGGCGCCAAGTCGACCCGCGCAGGTCGGCCGTGGGAGATCGTCGAGCGCTGGGGGCCCTACGATCGCGCGCAGGCGTCCGCGCTCGAGTATCGGCTCAAGCAATGCAGCGGCGCTCAACGGGCGAGCTGGCAGCCGAAGCTCGGCTCCTGAGCGTCACTCGAACAGCTGCGAGGTGGTCGTCACCCTCATCGAGCGTCGGACCCAGCGCTGCAGCGTGGGGAGATCCTCGCACGCGTGGACCCTCGCTGCGCTCTGGTCGTCGACGATCAGCCGGCGATCTTCGAGGCAACCGAAGATGAGCTCGCGCAGCGCCGTGCAGGCTTCGGCATGACCCTGCGCGAGGCCTTCTTGCCGACCTTCTTGCCGACCTTCTTGCCGACCTTCTGCCCGACCTTCGCGGCGGCCGAAGTCGTAGGTGCCGCTGCGTCGCTCGACGTCCATCCAATCGTGTTGCTCTTGCATGGGTAGCTCTCCGATCAACATGTCTCGTTGTTCAGGGGGTAGCGCGGCCAAGACAGTCATACCATGGCGATGT
>DATLLB010001006.1:0-8034 GCA_035538075.1 Enhygromyxa sp. | reverse complement strand
CGCCGAAGGCAGCACCACGCTCGCGGAGCCCATCGAACACGGCGACGGCGAGCGTCGCCGCGACATCGAGCTGGTCTTGCAGAGCCGCGTCACCGTGCGCGGCCGCATCGTCGACGTCGAGACGCGCGAGCCGATCGCCGGCCTCTCCGTCAACCTCTGGGACAGCAACCGCCGCTCGAACAACGACGACAAACGCCACATCACCGACGCCGACGGCCGCTTCGAGCTCGACAACGTCCCGATCGGCTCGATCACCCTCGACATCTGGAACCGCACCGCCGGCAGCGAGAGCAGGTACGAGCGCGTCCAACAGCCGCTGAAGGTCGCCGCCGAACCGCTCGTGCAGGACATCGGCGAGCTCGAGATCGTGGCCAAGCGGCTCGGCGCTGATGAGGATCCCGGCGACCTCGGCTATCGCATCAACGACTGGGACCCGACCGTCGCGCCCGAGGAGTGGCAGCCGATCGTCGCCAGCGTCCGCGCGGACGGACCTGCGGCGGCGAGCGGGCTCGCGGCCGGGGATGTGATCGAGAAGGTCGACGGCATCGCCGTGGCCGGCAGCTACTCGAGTTACGACACGCTCACGCGAGTACCCGTCGGGAGGACCGTGAAGCTCGCGCTCGCGGGCGGCAAGACGGTCGAGATCGTCGCCGGACCGCGACCGTGATCGGGGATACCCCTCGCCCAAAGCCGTCTCGGTACAGGGATTACCCTCGTCACCCCTCCCCAATTCGGGTCCGACCCGACTTCGTTGGGTGTCAGCGACCCCAAAATTGGGTCCGACCCAACTCGAATGCAACTCGACCCCCCGACAAGTCGGCTCGGTCACAAATTCCGGCGGGGTCGAGGGGGTCCGCAATCGGCCTCGGCACGAATTGTCGGGGGGTCGAGTTGCATCCGAGTCGGGTCGGAGCCGATTCGGGAGGGGGTCGACGGGCTAAGCAGACGCCAGACCCCCTGCGGGGGTCACCACGTGCGGCCGGGAACTACGTGCCGATCCGCTTCGCTCGCGGAGCGAGCGAACGGCCGCGAAGCGGACGCCCGCGGCTCCCACTGAGGCGGCCGCGGGGGGCAAAACTAGACCGGCACGCCGGCCTTGGCACACGCGCCCACGTGCGCCTTCAGATACTTGCTCGGCAGCTCATGCCCGAGCTTGGCCCCGATCTCCACGGAGATGGCCGGCAGCTTCGCCAGCTCGACCCCGGAGTGCACGCCCATCCCGTCGAGCAGATACACGACGTCCTCGGTCGCCACGTTCCCCGAGGCCCCGGGCGCATACGGACAACCACCGAGCCCCCCGAGCGAGCTGTCGATCGTGCGGATCCCGAGCTGCAGCGCGACCGTGACATTCGCCAGCGCAGTCCCACGCGTGTCGTGGAAGTGCACCGCGAGCTGGTCGTAGCGCAGCCCGGCCGCCAGCAGTCGGCGCAGCACGGTCGCGACCTGCCGCGGAGTCCCGACGCCGATCGTGTCGCCGAGGCTGAGCTCGTAGACGCCGAGATCGACGAGCGCCTTGGACACGTACTCGACGTTCTCGTACGGCACGTCGCCCTCGTACGGGCAGCCGTACACGCACGAGACATACCCACGCACCAACATGCCGCGCGAGCGGGCCTCTTCGACCACCTCGGCGTAGGTCTCGAGCGCCTTGTGGGTGCTCTTGTTGATGTTCTTGCGGTTGTGGGTCTCGGACGCGGCCATGAAGATGGCGATCTCGTCCATGCCCGCGCGCGTGGCCGAGTCGAGGCCGCGCATGTTGGGGACCAATGCGGTGTAGCGGACGCCCTCGCGCCGAGCGAGCCGCGTGGCGAGCTCCATGTGATCGGCGAGCGCGGGGATCCAGCGTGGGTTGACGAAGCTGGTGATCTCGATGCGCTTGACGCCGGCTTCGACGAGGCTCTCGATCATCGCGAGCTTGGTCTCGATCGGCAGCACGGTCTTCTCGTTCTGCAGACCGTCGCGCGGGCCGACCTCGTAGACGTCGACGTGGGTCGGGACGGCGTCGAACAGGTGCTCGAACAGCTCGCCCTCGCGCTGGTTGCCGACGGCGCCGCCATGCTCACGGCCGGAGCCTGTGTCGCGCAGCGCAGCAGGTGCACGGGCCTGGGGCCGGGTCTGGGGTTGCGACTCGCTCACGTGCCGTGGGGAGTGTACAGCGAAGTCGGACGATCGTTTCTGCTCGGTGTCCGCGCTCACTTCGGCGTGTCACCGGGAACGGTCGGGCGCGGCAGATCGAAGTGTCCGGTGGTCGGGGCGTAGGCGATCCCGCCGAGCCGCCCAACCGCCTGCAGCGCGGCTGGATCGATGGGCAGGAGGTGTCCGCGCCCGTCACGCTGGAGCAGACCCTCGGCGACCCAGAAGTGCACGACCTCGGCGATCACCAGCGTGGATGACGGAGCGCCGAGCTTGGTGCGGCCGAGCGGGATCGCATGGCTGAGCCGACACTCGAGACCACCGAGCGCGCGCGCGACCCGAGGTGGGGCCACGCGCTCGGCGGGCGCAGGCTCGATGCCGCACGCCTCCCACTCGCTGATCTCCGGGCCGAACTCGGCCGAGGTCGCGTTCATGGCCGGGGCGAGCGACTGGTCGACGTGGCTGATCGTGAGCTCGCGGGTCGCGAGGATGTTGGCGAGCGTGTCCTTGGGTCGGCCGTCGGGCAGCCACGCGATGCCGAGCACGATGGTCGGAGGATCGGAGCAGACACCCTGGAAGTAGGAGAACGGCGCGAGGTTGGGCGCGCCGCGATCGGACAGCGTCGAGACCCACGCGATCGGTCGCGGGGCGACGAGGTCGGTCATCAGCCGGTAGCGGTCGCGCGCGGACAGGCGGTCGGCGGAGAGCTCCTCGGTGGCCACGTCTCGGCTTATCACGGGAGCAGTGGTTTGAGGAACTGCCCGGTGTACGAGGTCTTGTGCTTGGCGACCTGCTCGGGCGTGCCTTCGACGAGGAGCTTGCCTCCGTTCGCGCCGCCCTCGGGGCCGAGATCGATGATCCAGTCGGCGCACTTGATGACGTCGAGGTTGTGCTCGATCACCACCACGGTGTTGCCGGCATCCACGAGCCGCTGCAACACGCCGAGCAGCCGGGCGATGTCCTCGAAGTGCAGGCCGGTGGTCGGCTCGTCGAGCACGTAGAGCGTGCGCCCGGTCTGGACCTTGCCGAGCTCGCGCGAGAGCTTGACCCGCTGGGCCTCGCCGCCCGACATCGTGGTCGCCGTCTGGCCGATCTTCATGTAGCCGAGCCCGACGTCCTGCAGCGTGGTCAGGATGCGCGCGAGCTTGCGGTGGTTGGCGAACACCTCGGCGCACTCGTCGATGCTGAGCTCGAGCACGTCGGCGATCGTGTGGCCCTTGTAGCGGACCGCGAGCGTCTGCTGGTTGTAGCGACGCCCCTGGCAGACCTCGCACGGGACATAGACGTCCGCGAGGAAGTGCATCTCGACCTTGACCACGCCGTCGCCCGAGCACGCCTCGCAGCGACCGCCAGCGACGTTGAAGGAGAAGCGTCCGCCCTGCCAGCCACGCGCGCGCGAGTCCGGCAGCTGGGCGAAGATCGAGCGGATCTCGTCGAAGCTCTTGGTGTAGGTGCCTGGGTTGGAGCGAGGCGTACGGCCGATCGGGCGCTGATCGATGGCGATGACCTTATCGAGCGCGTCGAGCCCGGTGATGGTCTTGTGCTGGCCGACGCGATCGCTGGCGCCGTGCAGCTTGCGAGCGAGCGCGGGCAGCAGGATGCCGTTGACCAGCGAGCTCTTCCCTGCCCCGCTGACGCCGGTCACGGCCACCAGCACGCCGAGCGGGAACCGGACGTCGACGTTGTCGAGGTTGTGCTCGGTCGCGCCGCGCACCCAGATCTCGCCGGTCGGCTCGCGCCGTGACTCCGGCACCTCGATGCGCTTCTTGCCGGACAGGTACGCGCCGGTCGAGCTGGTCGTGCAGCGCTCGAGCCCCTTGGCGGTGCCGGAGAACACGACCTCGCCGCCGAGGTGTCCGGCCCCGGGCCCGAAGTCGACCACGTGATCGGCCGCGCGGATGGTGTCCTCGTCATGCTCGACGACCAGCACGGTGTTGCCGAGGTCGCGCAGGCGCTGGAGCGTGGCGATCAACCTTTGGTTGTCGCGCTGATGCAGACCGATGCTGGGCTCGTCGAGCACGTACATGACGCCCGAGAGCTCGGAGCCGAGCTGGCTGGCGAGGCGGATGCGCTGCGCCTCACCGCCCGAGAGCGTGGGGCCCGAGCGATCGAGCGTGAGATAGTCGAGGCCGACGTTGAGCAGGAAGCCGAGCCGGCCGACGATCTCGCGCAGCGCCCCCTCGGCGATGATCTTCTGCGCGCCGGTCAGCTCGAGCTTGTCGAACCACGCCCGCGCGTCGCCGACGGTCTTGGCGGTGACCTGGGCGATGTCATGCTCGCGGATCTTCACGGCCAGGCTCTCCGGCCGCAGGCGCCGAGCCGAGCAGCTCTCGCACTCGGCCTCGGCGAAGTACTTGCGGTAGTGCTCGCGCGCCGACTCCGAGGTGGTCTGCGCGTAGCGACGCTCGAGGCTGTGGATCACGCCCTCGAAGCGCATGCCCCACTCGCCGTGGCTGCCACCCTCCTCGGCGCTGCCCCACTTGACCTTGATGCGCTTGCCTTGCGAGCCGAACAGCACCAGGTCGCGCTTCTTCTTGGCCAGCTGCTTCCAAGGCTTGTCGAGATCGATCTCGTAGGTGTCGGCGACGGCCTCGATGATGCGCCAGGTCCAGCCGGCCTCACGATCGGCGGCGCTCGACCACGGCGCGATCGCACCGCCGCGGATCGAGAGGCTCTCGTCGGCGATCACCAGCTCGGGATCGACCTCCATGCGCGTGCCGAGGCCGTTGCAGTCCGGGCACATGCCGAGCGGCGAGTTGAACGAGAAGCTCTGCGGGCTCAGCTCCGGGTAGGCCTGGCCGCAGCACGAGCGATCCTGCGAGAAGCTCATGCGCACGGTCTCGCCGGCTTGCTCGGCGTCCTCCGACAGCGTGGCCTCGATCGAGAGCTCGCCCTTGCCCTCGCGCAGCGCCAGCTCGACGCTCTCGGTGATGCGCATGCGATCCTGCTTGCGGATCGTGATGCGATCGACCACCAGCTCGATCGTGTGCTTGAATTTCTTGTCGAGCTTCGGCGCGTCCTCGATTCGGTGGACCTCACCGTCGACGCGCACGCGCACGAACCCGCGTCCGCGCAGCTCCTCGAACAGCTCGCGGAACTCGCCCTTGCGATGCACGACCAGCGGGGCGAGCAGCAGCACCTTGCTGCTCTCGGGCAGCGCCAGCAGCTCGCCGACGATCTGCTCGGCGCTCTGCGACTTGACCGGGTTGCCGCACACGTGACAGTGCTGCGTGCCGACGCGGGCGAACAGCACCCGCAGGTAGTCGTAGATCTCGGTGATGGTGCCGACCGTCGAGCGCGGGTTGGACGAGGCCGCCTTCTGCTCGATCGCGATGGTCGGCGAGAGCCCCGAGATGTGCTCGACCTTGGGCCGCTCGAGTTGGCCGAGGAACTGCCGCGCGTACGCAGACAGGCTCTCGATGTAGCGACGCTGGCCCTCGGCGTAGAGAGTGTCGAAGGCGAGGCTCGACTTGCCCGATCCGCTCACGCCCGTGAACACGACCAGCTGGCGCTTGGGTACGCGTAGCTGCTCGATCTTGAGGTTGTGCTCGGAGGCTCCGCGGACCTCGATCCAGTCCGGCTCGCGGGCGGGGCTGCTGCGGCCCGGCTTGCGTGCGGGCGCGCTCGCTTCTTTGGCGGCGGAGGTCTTGGCCGCGCGGGTGCGGCCGGTCGAGAGGCCAACTCGGTCGGAGGGCATCGGGGCGGGACTGTAACTGAGTCTCCGTTCAGTGCAAGAGCAAGATCGGTCCCTGGGCGGGCGGGCCACGCTCCTGGCCGTGTCCGCAGGATCTCGGGTTGCAAAGTCGCCTCGACCTCGTGCGCACACAGCAGATCGATCTCGATCGCAACGGGCACGAGGCGAATGTCGGCACTCGCTGACGCCGATCAGTCTGCACTTTTGGTAGTGCAGCGTGACGGGTTCGACAGGCCAGGCTTTGTTTTCCTGCCCGGACGCGTCGCAACTTATAATCACAGGCGCGGGGCCCATCCAACCCAGCGACACTGCACACCGAGCTCGTGCCCGTGACCAAATCACTCTCGTCCACGTCCCTCCGGTTTGTCTCCGCCCCTACGCTGCTGGCCGCGCTCGCGTTCGCGCAGCCCAGCGAAGCGCTCGCCAGCGAACCACCGGCCGGGGGCGAAGCGTCGCTCGAAGCCTCGGTCTCGACCGACGAGGGCGCCTCCGGTGAGGCCTCGGCTTCCGACGAGGGTCGCAAGCCGAAGGGCGAGCGCTGGATCGATCGCTACGCGCCCGAGCCGATGATGCTCGAGCTCGGCGTCTGGGGGGGCGTGCTGTTCCCCTCGCCCAACCTCGAGCTGTTCCAGGCGGATCAGAGCCTGCCCGATCAAGGACGCAAGCAATACAACCTGCTCGCGCCCGACGTCGGCGTGCGCGTCGGCTTCTACCCGCTGCGGCACTTCGGCATCGAGGCCGAGGGCGGCGTGATGCCGGCCTCGCTGCGCGACGGCAGCGGCAACCCGATGATCTGGGCGGGGCGCGGTCACCTGGTCGGGCAGATCGGCCTGTGGCGACTGACGCCCTTCATCGTCGCAGGCGCGGGAGCGCTGGGCGTGGCGAGCCCTCGCTCGGCGGTCGGCAGCGAGACCGACATCGCCGTCCACTTCGGCGGCGGCCTCAAGTTCTTCATCAACTACTGGCTGATGTTGCGGCTCGACATCCGCGACAACCTCACCAACCGCGCCGGCGTCGGCGAGGGCGTGACCCACAGCCCCGAGGTGTTGCTCGGGCTCTCGGTCACGCTGCTGCGCAAGCAAGAGAAGCCGCTGCGCGACCGCGACGGCGACGGGATCCCCGATCGCGACGATCAGTGCCCGACCGAGCCCGGCCCGGCTCCGACTGGCTGCCCGCCCGACGACGACGAGGACGGCATCCCCAACGTCGAGGACAAGTGCCCGACCGAGCCCGAGACCCGCAACGGCTTCGAGGACGACGAGGGCTGCCCCGACCTCGTCCCGGCGGAGTTCGAGGATCTCGCCGGCATCCTCGAGGGCATCCACTTCGACACCAACAAGGACGTCATCAAGCCCGACTCCAAGCCGATCCTCGATCGCGCCGTCGAGGTCTTGAAGAAGTACCCGCAGGTCCGCATCGAGGTCAGCGGTCACACCGACTCGAACGGCGAATACGCCCACAACGTCGACCTCTCGCAGCGCCGCGCCGAGTCGGTGCGCAAGTACTTGGTCGACAACGGGATCGAGGAGAGCCGGATCGAGACCCGCGGCGCCGGGCCCAACGAGCCGATCGCCACGAACGACACCGCCGAAGGGCGCGCCGAGAACCGGCGCATCGAGGTCAAGATCCTCACGCACTGAGTTGTTCATGCTGCGCATGAACAACTCATCTGGTTTGATAGCGGGACCGTAGCCGGTCCCGCTCCCCGCCGTGGCAAAGCCACGTCAGGGACCCCTCACCCCCTGCTCGCCGCGTCCGCGACGTTGGGTGTGGCGGTGACCGACCATCATCGAGGAGAAGCCACGTCGGGGACCCCTCACCCCTGCCCGCCGCTGACGCGGCGTTGGTTGTGGCGGTGACCAACCATCATCGACATCGACGAGAAGCCACGTCAGGGACCCTCACCCCTGCCCGCCGCTCGTGCGACGTTGGTTGTCGCGGTGACTGCACATCATCGTGGCGAAGCCACTTCGGGGACCCCTCACCCCTCTCGCCGCGTGGGCGGCGAACGCCGAGGGTTAGCAGAGGCGTGGACATGCCACCGGTTCGCGGTAGCTTGGCGGCCGTGACCGAGGTTTGGCAGATCCGCCGTCCGGTGCGCGGGATCCCTCGTGGCGAGCGGACGAACTTGCGCGGGATGACTCGTGCCGAGCTGCGCGAGTGGTTGGCGAGCGAGCTGGGATCGCCGAGCTATCGCGCCGATCAGG
>DATLLB010001005.1:0-2270 GCA_035538075.1 Enhygromyxa sp. | reverse complement strand
GCGCCCAACCGAGGCCGTGCCAGTCGAGACGATGGAAAATTCGCTGTCAGGCGGCAGGCTATTCGAGCTCGCTAAAGGCCGAGCCAAGATAGGCATGATACCGCCGATAGAACGGCAGCTCCGCCAGCCGCACGAGCTCCGCGAGCGTATCCACGGCCCCACGCAATCCCATGCGAAATTGCCGAAGCGAGAACGGCGTCTTCCCGGTTCGAGTCAGCCGCCGCTCGTAGAGCATCTCCGAGTACCAGATCGCCGCGTCCCCCTCGCGCAGCTTGACCTCGAGCTCGGCGGGGCTGCGAAAGCCGTCGATCCGCACGTCGCCCTCGACCGCCCCCGCTCCGTTGAACGCGAGAATATCCACGCCAAACCCCATCTCGCGCAGCATCGCGACGATCGGCACGCCCATGCTGCGGCTCGGCGCCAGCGCTGCTCGCCAGTCGGGGTGCTCGATCACGAACCCCACTCGACGACGCCGCGCACGAGCGCTGAGCGATCGCCAGCTGGACCCGATCGACGCCAGCTCCTCGGCGAGCACCGCCTCGATCGCATCGCCGCGCCCGAGCGCCTCCCCCACGGCTCGCAGCCAGCGTGCCGTCCCGTCGACGCCAAACGGCGCGCCGAGATCGACAAAACGAGCGGGGCTCAAGCGCTCGGCCAGCCGTCGCGCGGTCTCGCGGTAGCGCGGCCACGGATAGCCAACCAACAGCTCGGCGCGCTCGACCTGCGCGAGCGCGTCGCGATCGAGGTTCGGCAAGATCGAGACCAGCACCGAGATCCCGGCGCGCTCGAGCAGCTCGCCCAGCGAGCTGCGACCGACGATGTCCGGCATGCCGAGCAGCGCGACGCTGGCCGCTTCGAGCGGGCGATCGGCCGCGAACTCGCGGTCCCGCACGAGGCTGCCGAGCGCGGCGCTGACCGGGTTGTTCTGGTTGCCAACCACGATCACGGGCAGCCGCAGCTTGGCGGCCGTGCGCGCGACCGAGGCCTCGAGGTCGTCGCCAGTCACCTCGGATATGCAGCCGGACTGCACGAACACCAGCTCGGGCTTGTCGGGATCGTCGGCGAGGGACTCGAGCGCCTGATCGAGCAGCTTGTCGGCGCCGCGGACCACGTCGCGATCCTGCACGTCCGTCAGCATGTGGCGGCCGGGTGACTCCGTGGAATACGGGTCGCGATCCAGACGCGGCGTGTTGAAGAAACCGGGCAGGCGATTGTCCGGCGGCACGACATTGAACGCACACTCGATGTCGGTGTGCTCGATCATCGCGACCTTGCCGGTGTGGATCTCACAGGTGCCGCGATACAGCTCCGTGCCCTCGAAGAACCTCCGCCAGCCCGAGCCGGGCGCGAACGCGTAGAACACCGACTCCGGGTAGTCATTGTGGAGCATGTGCTCGTGGCCCGGATCGGGGACGACCTGGGCGAGGATGGTCTCGAACGGCACGCCGTCGTAGCGCGCCATGAACCGCAGCAGCGCCTTGGCGACCACGGTCGGCAGCGACGGGCCGCGGAAGGCGACGCCAAAGCTCTTGCCCTGCCGCCACACCGGGGCGCCGAGCGGGACCAACGAGACCGCGACGAGCTGACCGTGCGCGAGCGCGATGACCAGCTCGATCTCGTCGCCGGTCGTGCGCTTGAGCGAGCGAATGGCCCCGGGCAGCCCGAACGCTCGCTCGAAGCGAGTGAGCGACTCGATGCCGGCGGCCAGGCCCGGTCGCGCGATGCGGACGTCCTGCTCGTGGTGAACTCCGGGCGCCACGTCGTCACGCTCGCGCACGGGCGAGCGCGCGCCCGGTGTCTCGCTCGCATAGTCCTCGAGCTCGGGGAACAGGTCACTGGTCCACGAAATACCCATGACGCGAGCGTAACAGACCGTGGGGCTCACACAGCGACTCGATGCCAAATCGCCTGCTCGTTTGCGATCAGCTGCGCCGTGGGGCGAGTCCCTTGGTACCGTGTGCGCATGGTTGCTCGGGTCCGGCTCACCACGTTGCTGCTGCTGCCTGCGATCGCCGGGCTAACCGGGTGCGTCGGCGACGACGAGCCGACCGAGGCGGCCGACGCGGGCTCGGGGAGTGAGGGCGACTCATCCAGCGCCAGCGAGGGAGACCTGCCCGGCGACGGCGACGGTGACCCAACAACCACCACTGGCGATGGCGATGGCGATGGCGACGGCGATGGCGATGGCGATGGCGATGGCGACCCGACAACCACCGGCGATGGCGATGGCGATGGCGACCCGACAACCACCGGCGATGGCGATGGCGATG
>DATLLB010001004.1:0-10438 GCA_035538075.1 Enhygromyxa sp. | reverse complement strand
GCCGGCTACCTCGGCCTCGGGCTCAGCCACGGGCTGTGGGGCTTCGCGTTCTACTACCTGCTCACGCTCATGCGCGGCCTGCAGAGCCCGGCGCTCCACCATCGTGAGCAGCAGCTGGTGCCGAGCAGCGATCGCGCCGGCTTCATCTCGCTGCGCAGCATGGTGTTTCGGATCGGCTTTTTGGCGATCGGGCCCGCGGTCGGCTGGGCCGTCGACACCCACGGTCAGCACCCGATCATGCTCGCGCTCGCGGCCTTCTTCACGCTCGCGAGTCTGCTGATCCTGCTGCTGCTGCCGCGCGCTCGGCCTTGGCCTGCTGATGCGCCTCGTAGCGCATCGGATTGAACAGGTTGGCCTGCTTGTGGTGGAAGCCGTGATAGTAGATGCCGAACCAGATCCGGTTGCCGACCCAGTAGTAGCCGTGGTCGAGGTTGACCGGATAGAAGCCCTGCTCGGGATGCGCGGCGTTGTGGGTCGACCAGTTGAAGTGGTTGATGTGGAAGAACCCGATCAACGAGGCCGGCAGGAAGAAGAACAGAAACCCGATCGGGCCCAGCAACACCCACCAGCAGGCGATCAGCACGATGTTGGTCGCGTAGCTGGTGTACGCGCGGCGCTTCTCGAATTTGCGGTTCTCCGGCGTGTCGCCATGCAGCTCGTAGAACTGCCGCTGCAGCTGGGTCTCGACGTTGACGATCGTGCGCCACAGAAACGGCCAGTAACCGGCGGCCTCGGGCGTGATCGGGTGCGGGTCGCGGATCGGATCGTCGGAGTACTTGTGGTGCCGACGATGGATGATCTCCCAGCTCGCGTAGCGGGTCAGCACCACGATCCCGCACAGCTCGCCGACCAGCCGATTGATCGACTTGGGGAAGTTGCCGTGCGAGCAGTTGTGGATGAACACGCTGCAGAGGATCTGCACGTGCACGACCAGCGGCAGCAGCAGCCAGTACCACCAGTGAAATTCCTGGACGAGCCCCGGCCAGCCGAGGCCGAGCATCAGCGCGAGCACGGCTGACGTCAGCACCAGGTAGGTGCCGTCGTAGAGGACGTAGAACCACCGTCGATGACGGAAGCGGACAGAGGGCTGCGTGGTGAGAGCAGCGGCGATTGCGGACACGAGGCTCCGAACCCGGGCGCACAGCCAACGGGTGTCTGCCTGGATATCACGCTGCGCGGCCTCCCGTCGACCGCAGGGCAGCTCTTGCCGGCGGTCGCCGCCATCTCGGAAGCGTCACCTGAGGCAAACCGTGAGCTGACTTCGGTGAGCCAACGCGGACCTGATCGCCCGTGGACGGGCGAGGCTGGCCTCTGCTAAGTCCCGTTCGTGGCCTCGAGCGCGCTCTCGGCAACGCCATCGACCTGGCTGGTCCGCCGTCGCGAGGAGTGGCGGCAGGTCGGCATCGTCGCGGTCTATTGGGGCCTGCTCGCCGCGCTGTTCTTCGTGCCCGCCGCTCGCCACGGGCTGGTGTTCGTCGCGGCCTGCTACTTCAGCTTCTTGAATGCGGTGGTGGTCCACAACCACATGCATCAAGGCGTGTTTCACAACAAGACGCTCAACTTGATCTGGCGCTCGGTGCTGAGCTTCGGCGCGCTCTATCCGGCCTCGGCCAACATCCCCGCGCACAACTTGGTCCACCATCACTTCGACGACGACGGCGACCTCGACTGGGCCGCGCCCGAGATCGTCCGGTTTCGCTGGAACCTGCTCAACCTCCTGCACTTCCCCAACGTCGCCGGCCCGCGCACCTTCGCCGGCGTGCAGCGCTGGGCGGCGAGCAGCCGTCACCCCAATTTCGTGCGCCAGTATCGGATCGAGACCGCGTTCGCGTTCGGCCTGACCGGCGTCTTGTTCGTGCTCGACTTCTGGGCCGCGCTGTTTTTCGTGGTCCTGCCGCAGCTCTACGGCGCCCGCTGCATCCTGCGGATCAACCTGATTCAGCACGATCGCGCCGACATCCGCAGCGAGTGGAACCACTCGCGCAACTTCGTCGGTCGCGGCTTCAACTGGATCATGTGCAACAACGGCTATCACACGATCCATCACAACCGCGCCGGCATGCACTGGGCCGAGCTCGCCGAGGCCCACCGCCGCGAGGTCGTTCCGCGCATGGATCCGCGCCTCGATGAGCCGAGCATGATCGGCTACTTGCTGCGCACCTATCTGCTGCATTGGCGGCGACCCGAGCCGGTCGAGCTGCGCGACGGATCGTCGGGTAGCGAGCTCGGGACCCGCAGCCAGCGACGCGACGAGGCGGACGCGACCGCGATCGCCGAATCCACAGGATTCGTTCATGCTGCGCACGAACAACCCTTCTAATTTTGATAGCGGGACCGTAGCCGGTCCCGCTCCCGCGCCGGCAAAGCCGTCGCGGGGCCCTCACCCCCTGCCCGCCGCTGACGCGGCGTTGGTTGTCGCGGTGACTGATCGCTGCCGTCGTCACCGCTTGCTTGCTGGGTACGCAGGGTGCTGAGCAACGAGATCATCGGCGCCGTCGCGCTGTTCTTCTTCTGGCTGCACATCCTGCTGATCGCCGGCGCCGCGTGGCTCGACGCGCGCAACCTCGCTCGGCTCGCGCGTGGGCGCGTGCGTGCGGGCGTGGTGCAGTCCGGCCGCGGCCCCGGCGGTGCGCTGGCCCGCAACGTGGTCGAGCAGGTCGGTCGCAGCAAGGGCGATGGCGTGGTCCACTTCAACGACGCGGCGCACCGCAGCGAGCTGTTCGGCGGCGTGATCGAGCTCGACGATGGCAGCGAGCTCGTGCTCGAGCCCGCGACCGAGGTCGCCGTGTGGCCGGCCTTGCAGCAGCGACTCGACGCCGCGGCGCCTGGTTCTGCGCAGCGGATCGCGAGCGCGGCCGTCGAGGCTCGACGCGCGCGAGGCTGGCCGCGTTCGGTCAGCGTGGCGCTGGGGCAGGGCGATCGGGTGTTCGTGCTCGAGCGTGGCGGTGAGCCGAGCGTCGTCGCTTCGATGGATCCGCGCCGCTGGGTGGCACGCAAGCGCGGGCTGATCGTCGGCTTCGTCCTCGCCGAGCTCGCGCTCGCGAGCGCGTGCACGATCGCGATCTTGTGGCCGCCGCTGTTCGACTGGGTGTCGATGGTCGGCGCTGCGTCGGCGCTCGGTCTGTTCCTCGGCGCGCAGCCGATCGGCGTCGCCGTGCAGGAGGCCGTCCGCACGCCCGATCGCGCCTACCTGCGCGGTCGCTGGGGCTGAGCGATTATGGTTCGCGCGAGCCCGCCGGAGGCGTGCGCGGAGCGATTTCGCTTCGGACATGCTGGCCGGAGGTGTGCGGGACCGATTTTGGTTCGCTCGAGGCTGCGCGGAGGCTGAGGCGGAGCGATTTCGCTCGATCTAGGTCTACCGGCGGGTTCGATCAGAGCGATTTCGCTCCGACTCGGGCCGCGGCGAGGCTGAGTCGGAGCGATTTCGCTCCGATCGACCCTCGGCGAAGGCTGTGAAGGAGCGAAATCGCTTCCCGAGAGTCCTCGGCGAGGCCCGTCCGGAGCGAAATCGCTCCGAACTCGCCTGCGGGGAGCTTCTGCCGAACCAATTTCGCTTCGCCAACCCTGCCGACGGCCTGCTCGGAAGCAAAATCGCTCCGAGCAGCCTGCCGGCAGGCTCACTCGGCGGCCAATCCGCTAACAGCGAACACTCTCGCAGTGTCCATTGGATCGGCCCCTCGGCCTACTCAGCCTTTCGTGAGTGCTCCACCAGTCGATCCTGCTCACTCTTCTGCTCTCCGCACCGACGGACATCGCGGCGCTCGAGTTTACCGACCAGTGCGACTCCGTCACCGTGACGGTCAGCGACACCGATGCAGTCCTGGTTGCCTTCGATGACACCGGCGCGGCAATCGGCTCACTTGCGCTGTGGGTCGACGACGCCGGCACCACGTGGATCGCAGCCGACTACGCCGACGGCTACGCGGTGCTGAGCATCGACCCGTTCACCGAGACCGTCACGCGAGAAGGTGACTTGCCGGCCGAGGTCCTCGCCGAGCGTGCGGAGCTGATGTTGGCCTACGTCGATGACTCCGCCGAACCGCAGGCCAAGAAGGGCAAGGACAAGTCGCAGCACTCGTGGGGCAAGTGCGCATTCAATGTTGCAGTGGGCACCGGGTTCTGCGCCGCAGCCAAGATCGGTTGTGTGTGGTGGGGAGTGAAGGCGGCCTGCGCCTGCGTCCCGAAGGTCGTCAAAGAGTTCGACCCCTACAAATGCCCGGTGATCGGATGACCGGTGGACTCGTGTTCCTCGTTGCCGCACTGCTGGTCGTGAGCGCTGGCGTGGGGGCGTACGCGACGATCGTTCAAGAAGCTTGGATCGAGACCGCGTTCGCAGTCGGAGTCCCGCTCGCATCGTTGGTCCAGTGGATGCGGATTCGCAGGCAGGGGGACGCCGAGCGACGCGCGAGCGACGAAATGGTGTGGCTCATCCTCTTTGCCATCGCACTCTACGTGGCCGCAATCTGGCCGACATCGTGGCCATAGCGGTCTCACCGAGGCTCCGCCGCGATCGCTTCCCCAATGCGCGCCGCAGCCTCGCGCGCGCCCTCATTGGTGAAGTGCCATTGATCATAGAAGCACGACCCGCAGCCGCTCAGCTCGCCTGCGAGCTCAACGAGCGCGAGGCCACGCTCGCGGGCGAAGCCGCGTGTCTGCGCGTTGAAGGCCTCGACCAGCTCGCGGGTCAGCTCGGGCGAAGGCACAAAGCCCTTCCCGGGCGGCGCGTAGACGAACGGCGCCCAGCCGCGGCCATCAGCGGGCGCGGCCCAGGGCGCGACCGGTTGGGTAGCGAGGATCAAGGTCGCGTCGCGCTCGGCCGCGAGTCGGGCGAGCTCGGTCAGGCTCGCGACGTACTCGCGGAGCGCCTGACGAAGCATCGCGACGTGCCCAGGATGCAGCGACCTCTGCCAGCCGCGTGCGTCCGCATAGGCCCGGCGCGGCGCGTCGAGGAACCGACCGTGATTGCCGGGCCGATACCAGCCTCGGTACGTCTGCTCGCGGCCGTCGATCCCAAACGGCGACGCCGGATCGATCCACGCCTCCCACGGGGCCCCGGGCGCGCTCGCAACCCAGGGCGCGTTGTTGAAGAAGGTCTGCGCCTCGTTGGCGCCGAACAAGCCGACGATCACGGCCGGGCGCCGCTCGTCTTTGGTGAAGGACTCGAGCTCCTCGAGCAAACCCGCGAGCGGCAGCCCAGGCTGCGCGAGCGAGGCGACCCGCACGGGCTCGACCGGCGACTCGCCCTCGATCGTGCGAGCGAGCGCGCCGGTCAGGCTCATCGGCTCGTCGAGCAGGCTGCACTCGGTCGTGCTGCCGCCGACCAGCAACACCTCGAGGTCGCGCCCGACGATCACATCACCGCGCAGCCCCTGACCGTTGGCGGCGTGGCGGCTGCGTGGACCGACGCCCGCGACCCACTTCGGATCGAGCTCGTGGACCTCGACGCGGTAGGGGACGCGCTCGCCGGCGACGTTGCCGGTCAACGGCTCGAGCGGGATCAGGCTGCCGAGCGCGAGCGCGGCGAGAGTGAGCAGCGCGAGCAGGAGCCCACGCACGCGCGGGCTAGAACTGGAAGTAGATGAACGGAGCATCGTGCCTCGCGATCGGCTCGCTGAGCAGCGCGAGCACGGCATGGATGGCGATGACCCAGGCGACGTAGGGCCGCACGTCATCGCCGACGCGGCGCACGAGGTGGAGCACGAGCACCGGCCAGCCGAAGTGCAGGACGTAGCGGGCGTCGATCCAAAATGCGGGATCGAAGGGCTCAGCGAAGCCACTCAGGCGCCCGAGAAACCCGAGCGCGAGCTCGACGCTCGGCGCCCGAAACAGCAGCCAGCCCACACAGACCAGCACGAAGGTCGGAGCGATCCGCCACGCGCCGTCGGCCGGCTTGCCGAGCACACGCGTCAGCGCGCGATCGATCGCCAACCACAGCCCGTGGAAGGCCCCCCAGATCACGAAGGTCCACGCCGCGCCGTGCCAGAGCCCGCCGAGCAGCATCGTCAGCAGCAGGTTGATCTGCGTGCGCACGGGCCCTCGGCGATCGCCACCGAGCGGGATGTAGACGTAGTCGCGCAGCCACGTCGACAGCGTGATGTGCCAGCGTCGCCAGAAGTCTCGCGGCCCGCGGGCGAGGTAGGGCGCGTCGAAGTTCTCGCTCAGCCGCACGCCGAGCGTGCGCGCGATACCCAGGGCCATGTCGGTGTAGCCCGAGAAGTCCGCCCAGATCTGCCCCGCGAAGGCCAGCACGCCGAGCACGACGTGGTGGGCCGCGACCTGCTCGGCCGGCATCGCAAACACCCAGTCGACATAGGCGCCGAGGTTGTCGGCGATCACCAGCTTCTTCCACAGACCGATCACGAACAGCCGCACGCCGTCCAGCTGATCGGACCAGCGAAACTCGGGTGTGCGACGCAGCTGCGGCAGCAAGGTCGAGGCCCGCTCGATCGGCCCTGCGACCAGCTGGGGAAAGAAGGCGACGTAGGCCGCGAACGGCCAGAATTCTCGGCACGCCTCGATGCGCCCGCGGTGCACGTCGATCGCATAGCCGAGCGTCTGAAAGGTATAGAAGCTGATGCCGACCGGCAGCACGAGGTTGAGCGAGACCCAGTCCGCCTGCAGGCCGAGCGCCTGCAGGGCTGCCGCGGTCGAGCTGGCGAAGAAGTCGAGATACTTGAAGGTCGCGAGCACGCCGAGGTTCACGACGACGCTGACCGTCAGCCAGCGACGGCCGTGCTCGCGCTTGGCGGTGATCCGTCTCGCGCACGCGTAGTCGACCAGCGTCGAGATCAGCAGCAGCGCCAGGAACCGCCAGTCCCAGGCCGCGTAGAAGCCCCAGCTGGCCAGCGTCAGCGCGACGATGCGCAGCTGATCGCGCCTTCGCAGCGCCCAGTAGACCAGCCACGCGAGCGCCATGAACAGCGCGAACTCGGCGGTGTGAAACAGCAACGGCGCGAGCTTACGCGAGCGGTCGGCGGCCCGACAAGCGTCAGCCGCCGTGCTGGCGCAGCCACGTCTTCGCGCGATCGAGCTCGGCGATTCCGCTCGGTCGATCGCCGAGCTGCTCGAAGTCCTCGATCGCCGCGCGGGCCAGCTCGCGTGCCTGGGCCTGCCGAGTCCGCGGCCCATCGCTGCGCCACACCACCTCGGCGAGCGCGAGCCGAGCCGTACCGAGCAGCTCGGGCTCGCTGCGACCGCTACGATCGATCAGCGCGATCGCTCGCTCGAGCGGCTCGCGAGCTTCGTCGTGGCGGTCGAGCGCGACCAGGCCGACGCCGATCCAGGTCAGGTGCAACGCCAGGTCCGGATGATCCTCGCCGAGCGCAGCCTCGCGGTGGGCGAGGGCCTCGCGCTGGAGGCCGAGCGCGGCCTCGGTCTCGCCGCGCAGGTGCTCGACCTTGGCGATCGCGCCGAGCACCAGACCCAGCACCTGATTGCCCGGATCGACGCTCGCCAGCCAGATCGCGTGGGCCTTGCGGAACTCGGCCAGCGCGTCGTCGTAGCGACCTTGCGCGACATGGACCCCGCCGCGGTTGTAGCGGACGAACGCGCTCGAGACGTGGCCGAAGCCGACGGTCTTGCCGATGATCTGCTCGGCCCGCTCGAAGTGCTCGAGCGCCTCGTCGTCGCGCCCGAGCTCGTGCAGCACCGTGGCGATGTTGAGCAGCGCCGAAGAGACCTTGGGGTGCTCCTCGCCGTGCAGCTCCAGCAAGATCGCGTGCGAGCGCTGCAGGGCCCGCAGCGCGTCCTCATGCTCGCCGAGCGAGTCGTGGGCGACCGCGATGTTGTTGAGCGTCATCGCGATGTGCGGGTGGGTCTCGCCGTAGGCCAGCTCGAAGATCGCGAGCACGTCGAAGTAGTTGAGCAGCGCCTCGCGATCGCGACCGCGAGCGTGCTGCAGCGAGGCGAAGCGGCTCAGCGCGAGCCCGCGCTCGGGGTGCGAGAAGCCGAGCTCATGGTTGAAGATCGTCAGCGCGCGTGTGATGTCGAGCTCGGCCTCCTCGAAGCGACCGAGCCGCTCCTTGGTCAGCACCAGCTCGCTGAGGATCGTCGCAATCTCGACGTGATCGGGCCCGTACAGCTGCTCGCGCAGCTCGAGCACGCGCAGCTGATCGGTGAGCGCCAGGTCGAACTCGCCGCGCTCGCGCGCGAGTCGAGCGGTCGCGAAGCGCAGCGTGGCCTCGAGGTGCGGATCACCGCCGAAGCGGGCCAGGGTCGCGCGGCCGAGGGCGGCCCAGTCCTCCGCGTCGTCGAGCTTGCCCTGCGCCTGCAGGAGATCGACCAGCGCCGCGCAAGCCTCGACCGTGACCTCGTCGTGCCCTGCGGTCTGGGCCGCGAACACGGCCGCGCGCAGCTCGGTGTCGGCCTCGGCCACACGTCCGGCTGCGGCCAGGATCCGCCCGCGGATCAGCTTGATCTCGGCGCCCACCTGCGCGACGCCGGGCTCCTCGGGCCGGCTGTCTTCGAGCTCGCGCACGACCTCGTCGACCAGCGCGAGCGCTTCTTCATGCTTGGCGATGTCGAGCAACCCGCGGGCGCGCGCGAGCTTGAAGCGCTGCTGCTCGAGCGGACCGTCGAGCGGCAGCTCGTCGGCCAGGCCCGAACTGGCCAGCACCGCACGTCCGCAGCGCGAGGGATCGGGCAGGTTGAGCACGGCCGCGAGCGCAGCCTCGAGCCGCGCGTCGACGTTGTCCCTGATCGGGTTGGTCGGGTTGATCGGATCAAACGGATCGATCGGATCCGAGGCCAAGCTCTCGGTCACCGCTCGCAGCGCGTTGGCCTGTCGATCGAGGCAAGCCATCCGCATGTCGAGCAGCACCGACGACTGCTCATGCCGGACCTTGGTCGCCTCGCAAGCCTCGACGCGCGAGTCGAGCCAGCCGTTGGTCCAGCGATCGAGCTCCTGCTCGATCGTGTCCCAGGTCGCGTCGGCGTAGGGCCGGTTGGCCGCGGTCAGCCGTTGGTGCGCGCGGATCCTGACCTGCGCGTCCCAGATGCCGTCGAGCTCGGCCTCGTCGCGCGGACACGGCTCGGCCATCGTCGGCGCGATCACGCCGATCGTGATCGCTAGACCGGCCGCGAGCGGCAGCCCGCCGAGCAGCAACCACCGACGCCACTGGCTCGGACGGCGCTCCAGCACCGCGAGCAGGCTCGCCATGTCCGGGAACCGATCGCGAGGATCGAGGCTCAAGCCGCGCTCGAGGTGCCGCAGACGATCCTGCGTGCGCTCGGGCGTGCGACGATGGCCACGAATGCGGGCGGTCGCGCTCAGCGGTCCGTGCGGCCGCTCGCCGCACAGCGCCTCCCACAAGGCCACGCAGAAGCTGTACTGATCGGCGCGCGCGTCGATCGGCTCGCCGCGCGACTGCTCGGGGCTCATGTACGCGGGCGTGCCCATGACCTTGCCGTGCGCGGTGATCAACGCGGCCGCGCTCTCGGTCAGCCCCTCGCGACTCGACAGGTTGGGGGCGGTCGGCGGACGCTTGCGTCGCGGGTCGTCGATGCGGACCCGCCCGGTCCGCTCGAGCGCCAGCTGCTGCTCTTCGATGGTCGGGAAGCGGCCGGTCGCGATCGCGTCGGGCACCGGCGTGGCGAGCCCGAAGTCGAGCACGCGCACGCGACCGTCGTGGCCGACCAGCACGTTCTCGGGCTTGAAGTCGCGGTGCACGATGTCGGCCGCGTGGGCAGCCGCGAGCCCACGTCCGGCCTGCACGTACTTGTCGAGGATCTCCTCCCAGCTCCGCTGCGAGCGACGCAGCCAGCGACGCATCGTCAGCCCCTCGACGAACTCCATCGCGAGGAACACCCGATCCTCGAACATCCCCACTTCGTAGATCGGCACCACGTTCGGATGAGACAGCCGCGCGAGCGCCTGCGCCTCGCGGATCAACCGAGCACGACGGCGCTCGAGCTTCACCGAGCTGCGCGCGCTCGGCCGCAACAACTTGATTGCGATCTTGCGCCCGAGTGCCTCGTCGGCCGCGGCATAAACGACCCCGATGCCGCCGGTGCCCACCACTTCGAGGATCCGGTAGCGATCCACGTAGACGCCGGGCTCGAGCACCGACGTGTCCTCGTCGTCGCAGCCGCCGATCTTGTTGGGCGTGTCGGGGTCGTCGGTCGACGCCCTCGCGGTGAACAGCTCCCGCGAGCTCGGGGTAGCCACGGCCATCCGAGCGAGAGTATACGCTTTTTCGCGCGGCAAGCGGAACCTTCCCCCAGTGCACGAATTACCCAAACCAGGCACTCCGCGCCCCGTTTTGCCCCGACGGTCAATGTTGACACTTCAGCCTGGTGTGGATGAACACCGAATCGACACAGAACCGACTCGATTGCAGACGGCGCCGCTCACATTCGCCCTGCGGCACTCACGAAGGCCGGGCGAGACGCCCCTTCACCCTCGTGCCACGGCGAGTGAAAATGCGTCGAGGGGGTCGAC
>DATLLB010001003.1:0-8108 GCA_035538075.1 Enhygromyxa sp. | reverse complement strand
CGATCAGCGAGGCCAACGCGAGCACCAACATGGTCCGCCGGGATCGCTCGCGCTGCCGATTGCGACGCAGGCGTGCGAGGCCGAGCTCGAGCGCGTGGCGACGCGGCTCGCCGATGTCGGGCGCCGGCAGATCGTCCCACTCGGTCTGCAGGCCGAGCTCGAGCTGGAGGTCGATCAGCGCGGCCTCGACCTCGGCCGCGTTGGCGAAGCGCTGCTCGGGTTGCTTGGCGAGGCAGCGCAGCACCAGCCGATCGAAGCGACGCGGCAGCGAAGGGGTGACGCTCGACGGCGGGGCCGGCTGCTTGCGGACGTGATCGTCACGGACCGCGTCGGCGGTCTCGCGCAGGAACGGCAGCGTGCCGCAGGCCAGCTCGTAGAGCGTGACGCCGAGCGAGTAGATGTCGGTGCGCGCGTCGGCAGGCTCGCCCTTGCACTGCTCCGGAGACATGTACGCGGGCGTGCCTGCGCGGCTCGACTCGTTGGGCTCGGCGAGCAGTCCGGCGAGCCCGAAGTCGACGATCTTCACGTGCTCGCGGCCGTCGGCGTCGGTCGCGAGCATGATGTTCTCGGGCTTGATGTCGCGGTGAATGAAGCCGCGCGCGTGGGCATCGGCGAGGCCCTTGCAGATCTGGCGGGCGAGCCCGATCAGGCGCGCGAACTCGATGGTGCCGCGCTCGCGCTGGCGATCGAGCAGGCTGGGGCCGTCGACCAGCTCCATCAGGTACAGCAAGCGACCGTCGTGCAGCTCCTTGAAGTCGAAGATCTCGACCACCCACGGCGAGCCGATGTTGCCGATGGTCTTGGCCTCGCGTCGAAATCGGCGGGCCCGCGCGACGCTCTCGCTGCGGTGCAGCAGCTTGACCGCGAAGTGGCGATCGATGTCGAGGTGGCGGACCTCGAACACGCTGCCCATGCCGCCCTCGCCGAGCCAGCGGACGATCTCGAGTCGGGTGTCGGCGATCACGGTGCCGGGTGTCAGCTTGCACTGGCGCTCGTTGGGGCCGGGCTCGGTGCGCGGCTCGACGCCCGGCTCGAGCTCGGCGCTGGTGCGCGTGACCGAGTCGGGCCGCGTGTGCACTTCGATGCCGTGCTCGGTCGCGGACCGGCGGCTGACCGAGTGATTCGATCGACTCATCGCGTGGCTCGACCTGCGCGCCTGGGACTCGACACTCATGACTCTAGCGTGGCTCGGAAAATCAAAAGCGTCCGCTCACATTGATGCCGGCGCTGTTCTGCGCGGGGTCGCGCTGCGCCCAAATCATCAGACCTACACCCCCGGCGATTCCAGCGACACCGAGTGTTGCGAGCGCGATCCCGGTTGGTCGGGTGGTCAGTACCATACGGCAGTTGCCCTCGACGTCGATGTCGCTGCCGGAGCAGCGATTGGTCCAAGGTCGTCCATCCACCGAAATCAGCGCGGTACCGGCCACGGTCATTGCGATGCCGAGCCCCAGGCTGGTCCACGCGGGCCAGGTTGGTCGACCGCGACGATCGAAGCTCGATCGCAATTGGAAGTGCTTGCGGATTTCGGCGTTGCCCAATATCGCAACACTGTGTCGTTGTGGCCGATGGCCAAAAGCACGCAGTTCGACGCTGTGCTCTCCGGCGGTCAGCTCGCCTGACCAGGGCGTACGGCCGACCTTTTGGCCATCGATCTGCACGCGTGCGTCGTGGGGATCGCTGCTCAAGATCAGCCGTCCAGGGCCTGAATCGAGCGCTTCCAGGCGCGAGCACACGCGACCGAGGTCGACCGCGAATTGCTGCTCGAGTTCAACCAGACTGCACAGCTCGCAGGTCGAGTCGACGATCAGCGGCGCATCGAGACGCGGATCAGTTGCCACCCAGTGCAGCGTGTAGTCGCGCTCACTACCATCGAGCGCGAGGCCGACCGTGCTGACATCCGCCGAACAATTCTCGATGCACGGGATCGCCCGTTCGCACGCGAGCGGGACCGTTCGTGTGAAGCTCTCCTGTAACGGCGCACGGTCGTGGGCAGGAATGGATTCGCTGAATTCGAGGCCCACCGGGGAATTGCGGTCGACCGACCCCGCAATGGGGGGTGTGAACCAGAACGCTGCGAGCAGGCCGAACATCAGCGCCATCGGTCAACATCCGGGGGAGCGAGACGACGAACAGAGACGAGACGAGCTTAGCTCAGGCTTCACACGAAGCGATCAAAGTCGACGCATTTGCGATGACGGTCCTACGATCAAATTGTGCCGGCGCAGCCGTCGCCGTGCGAGATTGATCCGAGGTCAGTAGGCGCTCAGACGAGCGCCTGACAGAGGTCGACGAAGGACTTGATCCACGCGTCCCAACCATCGCTGCGTCCGGGGTGCTCTTCGAGTCCGTGGCCGGTGTCGATGCACAGCAGCGGGCGAGCGTCGTCGACGTCGAGCGAGTGCTCGCGGTAGCTGGGCTTGCGCTGGCCGACCTGCTCGCTCGCGCTGGGCTGGCGCGGACCGGCGAGCAGCCAGACCAGATCGCTGCCGCCGATGCACGCGGCCTCGTCGGCGTACTCGCGGGCGGCGGCCGGGCTGTCGAGCTCGATGATCTGGACCACGCCGGACTCGATGTACTCGCGCAGCAACAAGCGGGCGAGCTCGCCCTCTTCGTCGAGCGGCTGGCGACGCAGGCGGCCCTCTTCGGGCGGGCGCGCGAGCAGCAGCAGGTGCAGGTGCAGCTCGGCTTCGTCGAGCCAGGCGCACAGCTTGCGAATGCCCGCCACCACGCCGCCGAAGGTGATGACGAGGCGCTGGAAGGGCACGCCCGGATCCTTGACGCGGGCGGCCTCGAGCGAGGGCCCGAACGCGAAGCAGATGGTCCGGCGCTCGCGGGTGTGCACGCTCTCGTCGCGCGTGTACTTGAGCAGCTCGCCCGCGGCCCAGCGCACGTCGAACAGATCGACCTCGCCGGCCTCGCGCTCGTGCGGCGCGCTCATGTAGATCAGCTCGGAGCTGACCAGGCTCTCGATCCCGCCGATCGTCGAGATCGAGGCGTAGCCGCCGATCGGGTAGGCGCTCTCGTCCTCGACCTTGGTCGGCGTGCGCCCGCGGGTGGCCTCGCTGCGACGCACGCGGACCGGCATGTGGCGCTCGATCATCTGCGCAGCCTCGGCGATCTGGGCCATGGCCAGGCGCAGCGAGGGGCTGCGCAGCGCGGTGTGGTTCTCGAGCGTGTAGAGCTCGACGTCGCCGATCAACGCGCCGCACTGGCGGGCGGACTGAGCCAAGTCTGCGTACGCGCGCGCGAGCCCGTGACGCAGCTCGGCGCGGTCTTGGCCGTCGAGCGCCTCGCCGCCGAGCTCGAGCAGGTCGAGGCCGTGGCGATGGATCACGCGGCGAATCGCGGCCGGTCCGGGCGAGTCGAGCTCGTCGCTGGCGCGAGCCTGGTGGATGCGCGCGAGCACCTGCTCGACGAACACCGCGATCGCGGCCGGGCGCAGGCTCTCGTCGAGCCGGATCAGCGCGTCGCGGGCGGTCTCGAGCCGGAAGTCGGCGGCGAGCCGACCGAGCACGTGCTCTTCGTAGGCATCGATCGCGGCGCGCAGCTCGGGGTCGGCGACCGGCTCGGACTTGGCGATGTCGAACGGCGCGCGCGCGAGCAGGCGGCCGAGATCCGCGACCACGCCGATCGGCGGCAGCACGGCCAGGATCTCCAGCGTGGCCTCGACCCACGGCCGCGCGAGCGTCAGCAGCTCGACCGTCGGCTTGGCGCCGCGCTGCAGCAGCAAGCCGGCCGCGACCCACTCGTCGACGTGCACCCTGGCTTCGCTCATCTACGCCAGTCCGAGCAGCTTCGGCACCTTGTCTTCGAGCAGTGCCAGCTCTTCGCGCGTCTCGCCGAGGTACGCCAGCAACGTGAGATCCTCGCGCTCGACCTTGCCGCCGTGGAACAGCCACGCGCGCGTGCGCAGCAGCTTGTAGAGCTTGACGACCTTGCGATCGCTGACGAACACGCCGTCTTCGCGGCTGAGCGTCTTGAGCAGGCGATGGAGCTCGCGCAGCAGGTCTTCGGAGAAGTAGCGATGACGGTCGCGCAGCGCGGTGCCGTCGGGCTGCAGCTCGCGGCGGGCCATCTGCATGGTCAGATAGCGGTGGGCCTTGAGCAGATCGAGCAGGCTCGCGTGGCCCTCTTTCCAGGGCTTGAGGTTGAGGTCGCGCTGGGTCTGGGCGTCGAGGCCGGCGTCGATCAGCGCGAAGAAGTGCTCGTCCTGGACCTGATGCGCGACGACCTTGAGGCAGAAGCGATCCTTGAGCGCGGCCAGCTCGGCATGCTCGGGGATCTCGTTGGTCGCGGCCAGCAGGATCTTGAGCGCGACCGGGACCGGCATGCCGTCCTGGTAGTACTTGCGCTCGTTGATGATGGTCAGCAGCGAGTTGAGGATCGCCGAGTTCGACTTGAAGATCTCGTCGAGGAACACCATCCGCGCGCTCGGCAGCTTGCCTTGCGCGCGGCGTATGTATCGACCCTCGCGCAGCAGGTTGATGTCGATCGGGCCCATCACCTCGGACGGCTCGGTGAAGCGCGTGAGCATGTACTCGAAGTAGTCGTCGGACGGGATCCCGAGCGCGTCGCGGAACTTGGTGACGAGGTCCGACTTCGCGGTGCCGGGCACGCCGACCAGCAGCAGCGGCTCCTGGGCGACGGCGCAGACGGTCATCAGATCGATGATCTCCTGGCGGTCGACGAAGTACTGGGAGAGCGCCAGGCGAAACCGGTTGATGCGCTCGCGGATGGCGTGCGCCTCGCGAGCGAGGGTCTCGTAGTCGAGGTGCTCGACCTCGTCGATCTCGCGATCGCGGGTGTCGAGCGGCGCCGTCGTCATCGCGGAGGCGTTCATGAAGGACCGCGATCATAGCGGCTCAGCGCCGCAGCGAAAGGGTCACTCGCCGGCCGCGCGAGATTGGCGCTGATCACTCCTGGACGCAGTAGAACGGCAGCTTCAGGTCGCACGCGGCATGGCAGTCGCTGGCGCTCCAGCCTGGGCCGTCGGTCTGCGCGTTGCCGACGAGCCCGAGCGTCTCGGTGCTCAGCCAGCCGTTGCAGTTGGGGGCGACGGGCAGGCCGGTGTCGCTGGTCCCGGTCCACACCGCGTATTCGATCTCGCACGCGGGCGAGGGGGCGATCGCGTCGCCGTACTGGTTGTGGTTGATCGCCGCGAGGTGCTGGCCGCTCTGGAACTCGGGCCACGTCCACGCGATCACCGGGCCGTTGCGCAGCACGTAGGCGGCGTTGATCGGGGCGATGATCTGGGCGGGGTAGATGTTCTGCGTGGACAGCCAGGGGGAGTAGGTGCCGGGCAGGTCGACCGCGGCGGCGAGCTCGTTGCAGAGCGACTTCGCGACGGTCGGTCCGCCGAACTCGCCGACCAGCGTCTCGCTGGTCACGAACACGTACTTCTTGATCCGGCAGAAGCCCTCACCGCAGATCTCGCCCGCCTCGCACGGATACCCGCACATGCCACAGTTGGCGTCGTCGAACTTCAGATCGACGCAGGATCCGTCGCACATGTCCTGGCCGGGGAGGCACGTGTTGGGATCGTCGCCGTCGCCGTCACCATCGCCCGTGGAGGACTCGGCGTCGCCGTCACCGTCGCCGTCACCATCACCGGTGGTTGGTTCGCCGTCACCGTCACCGGTGGTTGGTTCGCCGTCGCCGTCACCGGTGGTTGGCTCGCCGTCGCCGTCACCATCACCGCTCGGATCGTCATCACCGTCGCCGTCGCCCTCCGCAGTGTCGCCGACCTCATCGCGCGCCAGGTCGAAAGCCGGGTTGTCCATCGCGCACCCGAACAGCCCGACCCCGAGCGTGAGCGTGAGGACGAGCCGCCGCGAGGGCCCCCAAACCAATGCGTCGGTCATGTCCGCATGGTAGCGGACTCAGCCGCGCGCTTGCGAGGCAGACAAGTCGCGGTGGATTCGGCGATGGAGCAAGTGCTCGTCCTCTTCCACCCAACGCCGCGCCCAATCGCTCAGCGCCAGATCTTCGCTAGCTAGCGAGAGCACCACCGCCTCCATCAATTGAATGACGGCGAGGCAGAAGTGCGAGTTGGTGCTCATGCTGTCGGTAGTGCCAGCGAGTCGCTCCAGCAGCGCTCGGGCGCCGGCGATCGCCTGGCCCGGGGTGCTGCGACTCAGGGCGCCCGCGATCTCGCGCAGCAGCAGCTGATAGTTGGCGGGGACGTTGGCGAGCTCGGGCAGCAGCGCATGCGCGGCGGCGAACGCTTGCTGCACGCGGGTGGGCTGGCCGAGCGCCGCGAAGCCGGCCGCGACGTGGAGGCGCGCGGTCACACCCGAGAGCCCGTGATCGTCGGACACCCGCTGCTCGAGCTTGCCGAGCAGCGCGGCGAGGTCGGCCTCATGGTTGCTGCGGCGCAGCACGGGCGCGCAGCGGGTCAGGAGCTCGGCGTAGTCGGCCGGGCGCTGCTCGGTCAGCTCCGCGTCGCTGGCCACGATCGCGGCAAGCGTGCGATCGATGAGGTCGGGGCGATCGTAGTAGCCGGCCAACAACAACGCGTTGCGCAGCAGTCGAGGGCGAGCGTCGAGCGGGACCTGAGCGACGAAGCCCAACGCGGCGCGCAGGTGCGGGACCGCGAGCGGCTCGGGCAGCGCCTCGAGGTACTCGAACAGCTCGCCGAGCGAGCGCGCGCGCAGGTCGGGGCCCATCACGACGCCTCCGGCGCCAGCCGAGCCGAGCTGTTCGAGCATGCGCTCGAACAGGCTCGACAGCGCCTCGGGCTCGGTCAGCAGCGCGAGCCCGGCGAACGGCTCGTCGTCCTTGTGACTCCACTTCTCGAACGCGTCGACGTCCTGGCGCGGGGCCAGGATGCGCGAGAGCTGGACCAGGCGATCGTACTTGAAGCGATCGATGCCCTGCAGGGCCTCGCGCATGGCGATCGGTCCGCCGGGCTCGGCTGAGAATGGAGCGCCGGGCGGGAGCCCCTCGAGCGCCTGCTCGATGCGCGCGGCGTAGGCCGAGAACGCGGCGCGATGGATCGCGTCGCCGCGCTGCTCCGAGAGTCGGCCGCCGAGCAGCTGGGTGGCGGCCTGCAGCTCCTCGCGAGCGGCCTGCGGACGACCGAGCCGCGCGAGCCCCCAGGCGAACACCAGGCGCACGTAGGCGTGGGTCTGCTCCTCGGGGTGCGTGGACTCGATGGTCGAGCGCTTCCGCTTGGTCGCGAGGTACTCGTCGCGCGTGCGGACCAGCTCGTCGGCGAGCAGGTTGAGATCGACCGCGTCGCCGTCGCTGCCGTGTGTGCGCACGAACGAGGGCACGTTGCGAGCCAGGCCCACGCCCTCGCGCAGCGCGGCCATGATCAGATCGCGGGTCTGAAACAGCGCGAGCCGATCGTCGCCGGCCAGCCGCGCGAGCGCGCTGCGAGCCAGCCACAGCGTGCGCAGGTCGAGCATGGTCCCGTGCGTGGCGAAGAAGCGCTGCAGGGCGGTGAGTCGGTCGCCCGCGAGCGTGACCGCGCCAGCGCCCGCGCGGCGCTCCAGCTCGACCAACACGACCTCGGCCGCGAGCGCACGGACCATCTGCTCGTCGAGATCGCTGGGCACCACGTCGACGATCCCGAGCAGCTGCGTGCCTTCGCGATAGCCGAGCATCGCGGCTTCGCTCTCCACCCAGCGCCGCGCGAGCGCGAGGTGAGTTGGGCCGGCCTCGCTCGCGCGCTCCCACAGCGCTCGCGACCAGCACAGGCCAGCCTCGCGCGAGTGAAACAGGGCGGCTTGCAGGTTGCCGAGCTCGGCCCACATCGGGCTGCGGGCGGGATCGTCGAGCGGCGAGCCGAGCTCGCAGAACTCGCGCTCGAGCGCGGCGAGGCGCTGCTCGACGGCGCTGCGCGGCAGGTCGACGGGCTCGAGGTCGACGACCGGGACAGCGATCGCGACCAGCTCCTCTTCGATCGCTTCGGCGACGGTCTGCTCGACCGGCGGCGCCTCGCTGGCGAGCTGCGGTCGCGGCTCCGGCTTGGGCTTGCGCTTGGGCTCGGCTGGTTTCGGCGGCGCACCCTCGGCCCACTCGACGTTGAGGGCGACGTAGGCGTCGAGGTCGAAGATGGTGCTGCGCACCCAGGGCGTGAGCGCGTTGGCGTGCGCGCCGAC
>DATLLB010001002.1:0-4017 GCA_035538075.1 Enhygromyxa sp. | reverse complement strand
CCTGCGCCGACTCGGCGAGCGACCAGCCGCCGCCGATCGTCGAGGACGCGGCCGAGGTCGCGGCCACGTCGCTGACCCGCGGGGCTTCGGGTATCGGCCGCGCGAGCGCGACGGCAGGCCGAGGCCGAGCGCTACCGCAAGGAGCTGCAGGCGGGCGCGCGCGCGGTGAGCCTCGGCCTGGTCGGCGCCGGCGAGGCGGTTCGGCGGCTCCGCGAAGCCTTCCCCGAGCGGGCAGCGGAGCTGTGCGAGCGGGAGCTGCTGACATGAGCGAGCTATTTCCCGAGCTCGACACCGCCCCCAAGGCCCAGGTTCGTGTCGCGTCACCGTCCAAGCCCCAGCAAAGCGGCGACACGCAGCAGGGCAATTCGAGCGACATCCATCAAGAGCTCGAGGCTCGCGTCTCCCGAGGTGGGCTCGCGGCCGGCGTCAACGCGGTGACTCGCTTCGAGCAAGCGTTCGGGCTGCCGGGCACGATCCGCTCGCTCAAGAAGACCACCGGCGACCAGATCGAGGTCGTGTTCGAGCTGGCGGATGGAACGCTCGCGACCGGCTTGCTGGTCCCACCCGGCGTCGACGCGTGGAGGCAGGGCAAGTCGTTCGGGGTCTCGTACCGCGGCGGACGACCGCTGCCGCCGCCCGTCGCCAAGGCCATGCTGCGGTTCCTCGCCCGCTATGACGGCGTGCCGTTCGAGCGCGTGCTCGCCCAGGTGATTCCCGACTCCGGCGACGAGCACATGCTCACCGCCGATTATCCAGAGTCGGTCTTCTATGCGTTCGCGCCCGCGTCGGGCTGGCGGCGCTTCTTCGAGGGCGTCGATCTCTACCGCGGCGCCTGTGCGACCCACACTGGCAACGTCGCGGTCATCGACCACACCGATATCGAGTGCAGGTTCAACAACGCGCCCTACGACAATCGGCTGCCGGGCTTCTTCAACATCCCCGAGTCCGAGCCCGACGAGGACGACGACAACCGCAACCGCCACACCCACAACCTGTTCACCGACGTGCAGGATCGCGACGTGATCCGTGGCGCCGACAAGCTGCTGGATCAGGCGCTGGAGAGCCTCGCCGAGCATCCGGCCAAGCCCGAGCTGGTCTTCATCCAGTCGGGCTGCTTGGCCGACGTGACCGGCGACGATCTCGAGGCCTCGGTCGCGCGCACGGCCGCCAAGCTCCGGCTGCCGGTGGTGGTGGTCGGCAACCAAAACGATCCGATCAGCACGGCGCTGAGCAAGCTGTTCGACGGCCACGAGATCACACCCGAGCGGCCGCTCGCGCCCGACAGCGTGGCGTTGCTCGGCATCCCCGACTTCACCGGCCGCCGCACGCTCGACGGGCTGCTCGCACGCGCGGGCATTCGCACGCTGGTCTCGGTGCTGCCCAACCTCGATCGCCACGCCATCGAGCAGCTCGCCCACGCCCCGGTGCTGGTCGGCTATCCGTGGGCACGCCACCGCGAGACCGCCCGTCGCCTGGCCGCACGCATGGCTCCGGCCCGCATGATCGATCCCGGCGTGCCGTTCGGGCTCGACGGCACCGCGAGCTGGCTGCGGGGCATCGGCGACGCGGTCGGACGGCGCGACGCGGTCGAGGAGCTGATCGCGAGCGAGCTCGCGGACATCGAGCCGAGCTGGAGCGCGCTCTCGGACCGCGCACGCCGCTACCGAGTCGGCTTCGTGATCGATCAGCCCAGCTGGCGATCGGCGCTCGATCCCAGCCGGAGCCTCGGCGTGCCGATGCTGCCGATGCTGCGCGAGATGGGCTTCGGCGTCGACGTGCTCATCTTCAATCAGACCGGAGCGCGCTGCGACGTGGGTGAAGACGGCGTGCGCGTCAGGAGCTTCCGCGGCTGCGCCGAGCTCGACGCGCTGCTGCGTGAGCCCGAGACCGTGCTCTGGTACTCGGAGATGCAGTACGAGCGACGCCTGACGCGGACCGGCAACAACCCGTTCTCGCTCCGGCAGTTCCGCATGGGTCTGCGCGGCGCCCTCGACAGCTTGCGAGAGCTCGTCCGACGGGCCGAGCTGCCGTTCTATCGCCGCTACGCCGAATACCTCGGGCCGGCCTTCGCCGAGCTGAAGGAGTACCAATGAATGCCGAAGTGGAGACCGACGCCGCGCTCGAGTGGGAACCGCATGCGCACGAGCGCTTCGACGTGCCCTTTCGGTTCCCCTATCACCTCGGCCTGTTCATGGCCGTGAACGCGATCCCTGGCTGCTACACGGTGATCGACGGGCCCGACTGTGTGTATCGCAAGGCCGAGTGGATCCACGGCAAGCACGATCTGCGCTCGACCCTGCTCGACGCGGGCGCCCGCCACCGCATCGCGCCGACGATGATGCACTCGAACGAGGTCATCAAGTCCAAGGGCGACGCGGTCCGCTCGCGCCTGCGACGAATCGCGCAGCTGCCCGAGGCCGAGCTGGTGCTGATCAACAGCATGCCGCACGTGCAGATCATCGGTACGCAGTACGACAAGATCATCGCTGAGGTCGAAGCCGAAACCCCGCTGCCGATCATCGAGGTCCCGAGCCGCGCGCTCGAGGGCGACTTCATCGACGGCTACGTCGAGGTGCTCAACAGCCTGGCGCTGCGGATCCCCGTGACCGGTGAGCGGGTGCGTGATCGCGTGGCGATCATCGGCCTGTTCATGGATCGCACCGAGCTCGACCACCTCGCCAACGTCGCCGAGCTCGAGCGCTGCGTCGCCGCGCTCGGGCTCGAGCCGTGCACGACCTGGCTCAGCAACCGTCCGCTCGCCGAGCTCGCGCTCGCGAGCACGGCCGAGATCCTGCTCGCGCTCCCGCACGGTCGCTCGGCCGCCGAGCTGCTCGCCAAGCGGACCGGAGCCAAGGTCGTGGTCGTCGAGCAGCCGTTCGGCTTGCGCGGCACCATTCGCATGATCCGCGCGCTGGCGGCCGCCACCGATCGCGAGCAGTCCGCGGAGCGCTTGATCGAGGCCGAGCTGCGCCAGCTGTTGCCGAGCTTCGAGTGGCTGATCCCCTCGGTGTTGCTCGGTCGCACGCTCGCGTTCGCCGGCGATCCCACGCTGTTCGACGGACTGCTCGACGGTGCCCGCGAGCTCGGCATGGACGTAGTCTATCTCACCGCGCCCGCTCGCCGTCCCGCGTTCGGCTGCGAGCTCGACGAGCACGTGCATGGTCAGCTGCCACCGGTCAGCTTCGCGGCGCCGCGCATGACCGTCGCGCGCCACCTGCTGCAGCGCGACGTCCCGATCGATCTGTGCATCGGCGGCAGTCATACGCCCGGCGGCGGCGGTGGCCCGAATTGGCTGGAGTTCGGGTTCCCCAGCTTCTTTCGTCACGCGCTGTTCGACAGCCCGTTCCTGGGCTTTCGCGGCTGGGCTTGGTTCGTGCAGGCGATCTGCAACGCGATCATGTCCCGACCGCGCGCTAGCTGAGGGCCCACCGCGCAGCGATCGCGCGACCGAGCTCGTCACGCCCGATCGCCACGCTCAGCCGCGCGTGGCCGATCCAGCGGCTCGGCTCCGGGACCACGCGAAACTGCCCGCGTGCATCGATCATCGTGTGCAAGAACGACGAGCGATTGCCGACCATCAACTCGAGCATCGTCAGCAGCATGGATTCGTCGATCGCTCGCTCGACGCGAGCGCCCGCCTCCCACACGAACGCCGGCGCGTCGACCCGCAAGCGCTCGAGCTGCTGCGTCCACGCCTGCGTCTCGCCGATCGCTCGGTAGACCAGCGCGAGGTTGATGCGCGCGCCGATGCGGCGGGTCTTGAACGCGACCGCGGTCTCGAGATCCTGGCGCGCGTCCGCCCAGGCACCGAGCTTGCGCAGCCGCTCGCCGCGATAGACGTGGGTGGTCGCGGTCTCGAGCTCGCCAAACCTCTTGGTGCCCTCGGCCGTCCAGTGATCGGCGAGCTCGGCCTGCCCGAGCAGATCATGCGCGGCCGCTCGCCCGACGTACGACCAGCGCGTGGGCGCGCGCGCGTCGGACTGATCGAAGCTCGCGAGCGCCTGCTCGTAGCGGCCC
>DATLLB010001001.1:0-7913 GCA_035538075.1 Enhygromyxa sp. | reverse complement strand
ACTCGGATCTCGAGCTGGTCGCGGACATCGTGCGGGTCTTGCCGTCCTCGAGCACCCAGCTCGCGGCCGGAAGCGCGTCGATCAGCAGCCCGTCCTCATCGTAGAAAGCCACGCTCTCGGCCACGGTCAGCATCTCGGCCGGCAGCTCGCCGGGTGAGGTCCACCAGCTCTCGAGCCCCGACGGGTGCACCCAGCCGTGCAGGATCTCGACGAACGCGTCGTCACTGGCCGCGCCCTCGTAATCCCACGAGGTCAGCTCCCGCACCTGCGGATGCACGAAGCCCCAGGTCCAGTCCGACACCCACGTCGGGCTGCAGTAGCTCATGTAGTCGCGCCGATTGCCCGGGTCGTACCACTGCCCGCTCAAGACGTTGAAGCCCCACACGCCAATGCGCGCGCCGTCGTGCGGGAAATTGTCGTCGGCCCCGTCCGGGTTGCCGCACGGCGAGTGCGGGCGCCCCTGCGAGTGGCCGACCTCGTGCACGAAGGTCTCGCGCGACCAATTGAGGTCGACCCACAAGCCGGTCGAGACCCGCAGATCGCCGAGCCCCTTGAGCGGACCCGGCAGCCCCGGCGCCAGCCCACCCGCGCCGTCGACCCCACCCGAGCACGAATTGAACAGCGCGAAGTAATACTCGTTGGGCTCGGCGAAGTCGTTGAAGCGCAGCGCGACCAGTGCATTGTTGATCTGCGCGAGCGTGGTCACCTGCGTGGCCTGCTGCAGCGTCTGCGGATGGATCTCGATCTCCAGGGTCGAAATCGGATTCTGCGCGAAGAAGTGATCGGCGAAGGCCTGTAGATTCGTGTTGAGGGTCGAGGTCGTGTCGGTGTGGCAATTGCCATAGTCGTACTTGACCGGCACCATCACGATCTTGGCCTCCATCGGATCGAGCGGCACGCCGAGCGGCTGCATGCCGCCGGTCGGGGCCGAGGGCGACTCGCTCGACGCTGCAATGCCGTCGTGCCCGCCCTCGCCCTCGCGCAGCTCGATGAAGAACTCCGTGTTGGCCTGAAAGATCGCGGCCGGCAGCTGCCAGGTGATCGGGCCATTGAGGCTGCCCGAGCTCGGCGAGCCCGAGATGGTCTTGCTCACGTCGATGTAGTCGAGCTCGCCCGTGCTGCTGCGCAGGTGCAGACGCGCGAGGATCGGCCGCGCCTGCCAGTTCGCCGGCACGCTCCAGTAGGCCTGCAGCAGCGTGTTGCGATCCTTGACGAGCCCGCCCGTGCGCTGCTCGACCGGGATCAGCTGACCGTCGGCGATCACCTCGATTGCGACGCCCTGGTTGGCCTCGACGCGATCGATGCGGATGTCGCCGCGAGCCCACTGCGACGGATCGAAGGGCACGAAGGGCGGCGGCGGATCGCCGTCGCCATCACCATCGCCGCTCGTGGGATCACCATCGCCATCACCATCGCCGCTCGGATCACCATCACCGCTCGGGTCACCGTCGCCCGTGCTCGGATCTCCGTCGCCGTCCCCGATCGTGTCGCCCGTCGCGGCGAGCGAGTCGCTCGAACCAGTGATCGAGTCATCGGAGCAGCCGGCCAACGCGGCCAGCCCGAGCCAGACAACAACGCCTCGCAGTCGCACCCGTGGTTTTTACCACTCGGCTCAAACCCAGCTCAATGACGGAACAGGTCGAATTCTGGGTGCAAGGTCTCGCCCTCCAGAATCACCGACCACTGCGGCTCCGCGAGCACCTCCACGCGCGCGAACGCCAACAGATAGGTGGTCAGCGTCGGCACGGTCTCGGTCGTGGGCGTGAACTCGGGCCCACAACCATCGTCGACGTTGTCCGGCTGGAACAACGCGAGCAGCTCCGGATCGAGGTCGTGACAGATCGAGATGAACGAGTAGTGGGCGCCGAACGGCAGGTTGATCCACACGTCGTCACGATCGTCGATCATGCCCCACGCGGGCTCGGCCTCGGTCGCGTCGGGCGTGGTGAGGTCGAGCTTGCCGCTCTGCAGCATCGTCGCGATTTGCAGCCCCGCGAGATCGCCAGTGCCGAAGCTCGAGATCAGCGCGGGAGCCTGCGGCGCGATCGCGTCGACCCGCGCGTCACCAAACCCATCGGCGAACGCCGCCGCGACCTCGGGGTGCTCGAGGTACTCGCAGTCCGCCGGCGCGCAGCCGCTCAGCAGCGCCTCGTAGTTCAGCGTCGCGCCGCCGATCGAGAACGTGGTGTAGCCGCCGAAGCTGTGCCCGAACATGAACACGCGCGAGAGATCGGTCGCCGTCGCGACCTCGTCGCTCGCGAACCCGCCGTCGGCCTCGTCGAGGATCGCCGAGATGTCGTGCGGGCGATTGACCGCGATCTGCACGAAGGGATCGCCGGTCTCGTTGAGCATATCGAGCGCCGTGTTCCCGACGTGCCCTGGCGAGAACATGATCCAACCATGCGACGCGAAGCGCTCGGCGTAGGGATACGCGAGCAGCCCCTCGCCGCCCGAGCCGTGCGAGTAGACCGCGACCGGAAACGGACCCTCGGTCGAGATCGGCGGCGCATCGAGAGCGCCGACCGAGCTCGGAGGCAGCTGCACGATCCCACCGACCGCGTAGGTTGCCTTCGGCGCGCCGGAGTCGGGGATCGCCGGGTACCAGACCAAGATCGGGAGCGTGCGCTCCTCGAGCGAGCCCGGCGGCACATAGCTCAGCTCGAGCGCCTTGTAGCCGACCTCGTAGGGCCCGCGCTCGGACAGCTCCGCGATCAGCTCGTCGCGGCTCGGCCCCGGATCGCCGTCGCCATCTCCGTCGCCATCGCCGTCGCCGTCGCCATCGCCCGCGGTCTCGCTGCCCGACTCGTCGGCCTGCTCGTCACTCGGCTCATCATCCGTGCAGGCCAGGGCAGAGGTCGATGCGAGCGTGAGCGCGAGCGCCGGGCGAGACAGCGGAAGACGTAGCAGCAGCATGGTTGGCGAGTATCTACATTCTCCCCTTGCCTGGGAAGCGGTGTACTCTGGAGACCATGCCCCGGCGGGTCGCGTTCATCTCGGACTTGCACGCGAACCTGGTCGCGCTGGAGGCCACGCTCGTAGACATCGATCAGGCCAACGTCGACGAGATCGTCTGCCTCGGTGACATCGTCGATCTGGGCCCGCAGCCGCAGGCGGTGGTCGATCGCCTGCGCGCGCGCGCGGTTCGTTGCGTGCGCGGAAACCATGATCCGCTCGACGAGCACCCGGGTCATACGGTGCTCGCCGAGATCGAAGCCTGGACGCGCACCCAGCTCGACGCCGCCACGCTCGCGGAGCTCGAAGGCCTGCCCGATCACACCGTGCTCGAGCTCGACGGAACACGAGTGCTGTGCGTGCACGGGTCGCCGCACGCGGTGAGCGATCAGGTGCTCGACACCACCTCTGCGGACGAGCTGCTGCGCTGGACCGCGGGGCACGAGTTCGACGTGATGGTCTGCGGGCACACGCACGTGCAGCTGCTGCGGCGGATCGACGCGCGCGTGTTCGTGAATGTCGGCAGCGTCGGCATGCCGTTCGCGCGGGCGTTCTGCGGGGGGACACCGCAGGTCCTGCCCTGGGCCGAATATGCGATCGTCGGTGTCCACGAGCGCGGCGTGACGGTGGAATTGCGAAGGGTCGATTATGATGTGAATCGTTTTGCAGAGACCCTGCGCGAGGCCGGCTTTCCATTCGCGGACAAGTGGCTGGATAACTGGCTGATCGAGCGCTGACGCATTGCGCAGCCAACCTCGATGACGCCGCTCGCAGCGCTGGCCCTGCCCCTCTTCGGCGGCAGCGGCGAGCCGACGGCGGCACGCCCTGCGTGTGCACATGGACGCGGCCACACGCCGCTTCGTGCTCGGCGCCGAGACGCGGTGGTAGGCAAGTGCCATGACTCCGAAGATCGTGGGAGTTCCAGACTCCCTGCGTCCGATTTTTGCGGAGGCCGAGCGGGTCGTCACCGACTTGTTCCGCAGCAAACGCGAGTCGTCGACGGAGGGCACCATCGAGGTCGCCGGCGAGCGCTACGTGCTGGTCCGTGCGGCCTCGCTCTCGGTCCGCTTCTTCGAGTTGGTGCGCGAGCTCTACGGGCCCAACCATGCGAGCGAGGCCGACGATTTCGCCCGCAACCTGCTGTTCGACCTCGCCCACGGGATCGGCAAGAGCGACGCCGCTGCCCATGCCCGACAGTGCGGGATCGAAGATCCGCTAGCCAAGGTCGCGGCCGGCCCGGTGTACTTCGCGTTGTCCGGGTGGGCCAGGGTCGAGATTGATCCGAGCTCGGTGCTGACCGCCGACGAGCACTTCGTCGTGATCTACGACCACACCTACAGCTTCGAGGCCGATGCGTGGCTGCAGGCCGGCAAGCGGGCGGACGCTCCGGTGTGCATGATGAGCGCCGGCTACTCCTCGGGCTGGTGCGAGGAGTCGTTCGGCCTGCCGCTCATCGCCACCGAAATCCGCTGTCGTGCCCAGGGTGACGACGCCTGTCGATTCGTGATGGCGCCGCCGCACCGCATCGAGGATCGGATCGCGGAGCTGGGCAACGCCCACCGGACCGCCCTGGTGCGGGTGCCCGACTTCTTCGCCCGCAAGCGGATCGAGCAGGAGCTCGAGCGCAGCCAAAGCGAGCTGCGCCAGTCCGAGCGCTTCCTTCACAACATCGTCGACAACATCCCCCTGATGGTATTCGTCAAGGAGGCCAAGTCACTGCGCTTCGTGCTGTTCAATCGCGCGGGCGAGCGGCTGATCGGCGTCCCGCGCGACCAGCTGCTCGGCAAGAGCGACCACGACCTGTTCCCCGCACAGCAGGCCGACTTCTTCACCGCCAACGATCGTGCGGTGCTCGAGGCCGGGACCATGCTCGACATCCCCGAGGAGCCGATCGACACCGCCAGCGGGCAACGAATCCTGCACACCTTCAAGGATCCAATCCTCGGTGACGACGGCCGGCCGGCGTTCCTGCTCGGAATCTCCGAGGACATCACCGAGCGCAAGCGCCAGGAGCAGGCGCTCGCGGCCGCCGGACGAGCGCTGCGCGAGGCCAAGGAAGAGGCCGAGCAGGCCAGCCGAGCGAAGAGCCAGTTCCTCGCCAACATGAGCCACGAGATTCGCACGCCGATGAACGGGATCCTCGGCATGACCGAGCTGTTGTCGAGCATGCAGCTCAGCGTGCAGCAGCGCGACTATGTCGAGACCATCCGGCAATCGGCCGAGACCCTCCTGCACCTGCTCAACGGCATCCTCGATCTGTCGAAGGTCGAGGCCGGACACCTCCAGCTCGAGTCCACCAGCTTCAGTCTGCGCGAGGCGCTCGGCGACGCGCTGCACACCCTCGGGGTTCGAGCCGGCCGCAAGGGTCTCGAGCTGATTCAGCACATCGCGGCCGAAGTGCCGGACGGGCTCATCGGCGATCCCATCCGCCTCCGCCAGGTGATCCTCAACCTGGTCGACAACGCGGTGAAGTTCACCGACGAGGGCGAGGTCGTGGTCCGCATCGATCTCGTCAGCCGCGAGCCCACCCGTGCGAGCCTGTGCTTCGAGGTCTCGGACACCGGCCGCGGCATCGCGATCGCCGACCAAAAGCGGGTGTTCAAGGCGTTCGAGCAGGCCAACCTGGTCACCACCAGGATCTCCGGGGGCACCGGTCTCGGGCTCGCGATCGCGAGCGAGCTGGTGGCCATGATGGGCGGCAAGATCGAGCTCCAGAGCGAGGTCGGTCGCGGCAGCAAGTTTTGGTTCACCGTCCCGTTCGACCTCGACGAGTCGGTCGCGGGCCGCATGCCTCGGCGCAGCCTGGTCCGCGACCTGCCCGTGCTGGTCGTCGACGACAACGCGACCAATCGCCGCGTGCTCGCCGAGCTGCTGGCGAGCTGGTCGCTGCGCCCGATCACGGCGAACAACGGCCGCGAGGCGCTCGAGCGGCTGCGCAGCGCGGCCACGAGCGGCCGCCCGTTTCGCATGGCGCTGCTGGACGTCGTGATGCCGGGCATGAGCGGCCTCGATCTCGCCCGAGCGATCCGCGAGGACCAGCGACTGCGAGGCTTGAGCGTGATCCTGCTGTCATCGGCCGGGATCGGGCAGGAGGTCGTCGAAGCGCGCGAGCTCGGCATCGGGCGCTTCCTGACCAAGCCCGTGAAGCAGTCCGATCTGCTCGGCGCGATCGAGCGTGAACTCGGAGCGGACTCGGTGGCGCCGGGGCTCCCGATCGAGCCGCCCTCACGAGCGCTGCGCGTGCTGCTGGCCGAGGATGATCCCGTCAATCAGAAGGTCGCCAACAGCCTGCTCACCCAACGCGGGCACGAGGTCACGATCGTCAGCGACGGTCGGGCCGCCGTCGAGCGAATCCAGCGCGAGCGCGAGCGCTTCGATGTCGTGCTCATGGACGTACGCATGCCCATGATGGACGGCCTGCAAGCGACGCGAGCAATCCGCGAGTGGGAGCGAAGCGCGGGTGGCCACATCCCAATCGTCGCAATGACCGGGCAAGCCATGGCTGGCGATCGCGAGCAATGCCTCGCGGCCGGCATGGACGATTACGTGGCGAAGCCGGTTCGGAGCGCGGAGCTCATGGAGGTCCTCGCGCAGGCGGTCGGACTCGTTGGACGTGATGCCGACACGCCGGCGCTGGATTGGCAGCGCGCGGTCGAGCGGCTCGACGGCGACGAGGCGATGCTGATCGAGATCGTCAAGGTGTTCCTCCAGCAGCTCCCCGACATGCTCGCGCGCGTGCGTGAGGCCGTGCAGCGATCGGACGCACGCGCGCTGCAAGACAGCGCCCATCGCTTCAAGGGGGCCGCGAGCGCGATCGGTGCGGAGGCGCTCGCCGAGCTCGCGCGGAGCCTCGAGCACGTCGGCGCGGAGCAGAGGCTCGGCGATGTCGCGTCGCTCTGGCAGCAGCTCGAGACGCTGAGCTCGCGGCTCGCGAGCGAGCTCCAGGCTCGGCTCAAGGAAACAGGCCACGAGCCAGCTTCGCGCGAGTGACTCGATCCACGCCCTCGACCATCGCCGCGGTGCGATTGTCGACCCCGAGCGCCTCGGCGCGCGCGCTCACCCGATCGAATGCGGCCCCGAGCATTTCACGGAGCCGGTGGTGAATCTCGTCGAGGCGCCACATGACATTTTGCGTGCCCTGGACCCACTCGAAATAGGACACCACGACCCCGCCGGCATTGCACAGGATGTCCGGCAGCACGAACACGTCGCGGTCGGCGAGGATCTCGTCGGCGTCCAGGGTCGTCGGTCCGTTGGCCCCTTCGGCCAGGATCCGACAGCGGATGCGGCCCGCGTTGGCGGCCGTGATCTGGTTTTGGATCGCGCACGGGGCCAGCACGTCGCACGGCAATTCGAGCAGCTCCGGGTTGGTCACCGCGTCGGCCTCGGGGTAGCCGTCGAGCACGCCGTGGGCGTCGATCCACGCGGCGACCGAGCCGAGGTCGAGCCCCGCTTGTCGGTAGAGGCCAGTGGTCGCGTCGCTTACCCCGATCACGCGCACGCCCGCCTCGGCGAGCGCCAGCGCGGCGTGGCGGCCCACGTTGCCGAAGCCCTGCACGACCGCGGTCGCGCTCGAGAGATCGAGACCGAGCCGCTTCGCGGTCTGCTCGACGAGGCACACCAAGCCGCGCCCCGTGGCGTCCTTGCGCCCCAGCGATCCCTGCAGCTCGACCGGCTTGCCGGTCACCACGGCCGGCACCGCATAGCCCATCTGCGAGCTGTAGGTGTCGAGGATCCAGGCCATGACCTGCTCGTCGGTCCCGAGATCCGGCGCGGGGATGTCCTTGTCAGGACCCAGCAACCCGATGAATTCCGACGTGTAGCGGCGAGTGACCCGCTGCAGCTCGGTCCGCGTGAAGCGGGCGGGATCGATGCGAACGCCCCCCTTCGCGCCGCCGAAGGGCAGCCGCATCAGCGCGCACTTCCACGTCATCCACATCGCCAACGCCGACACCTCGCCG
>DATLLB010001000.1:0-10866 GCA_035538075.1 Enhygromyxa sp. | reverse complement strand
AAGGCGCACGGCGGCTCGAAGGGCGTGCGCTGGCTCGCGCAGGGCACCATCTACCCCGACGTCATCGAGTCGGGCGGCGCCAAGACCAAGAAGGCCACGACAATCAAGAGCCACCACAACGTCGGCGGCCTGCCCGAAACGATGCAGTTGAAATTGCTCGAACCGCTGCGCGAGCTGTTCAAGGACGAGGTGCGCGAGCTCGGCCGCGTGCTCGGGCTGCCCGAGTCGATGGTCTGGCGGCATCCGTTCCCGGGCCCGGGCCTGGCCGTGCGAGTGCTCGGCGAGGTCACGCAGGCCCGCTGCGACGTGCTGCGCGAGGCCGACGCGATCATCATCGAGGAGATCCAAAAAGCGGGCCTCTACCGCGACCTCTGGCAGGTGTTCGGCGTGCTGCTGCCGGTGCAGAGCGTCGGTGTGATGGGCGACGCGCGGACCTACGAGAACGCGCTCGCGGTGCGAGCCGTGACCTCCGTCGATGCGATGACCGCCGACTGGGCGCACTTGCCCTACGCGGTGCTCGGGACGATCAGCAACCGGATCATCAACGAGGTTCGCGGCATCAACCGGGTCTGCTACGACATCTCCAGCAAACCACCAGCGACGATTGAGTGGGAGTGAGCGGCCATGGCACGGGTCCGACACGAAGACGGTGGCCGGGGCCGAGTCGAGCCTGATGAGGAGTCGCCGTCGGTCGGGCTCGTCGATCGTCGCGCGCGGCCGGATGATCAGAACTACGCCCTGCGCCCGCGCAGCTTCGCCGAGTACATCGGACAGCGGCCGCTGATCGAGAAGCTGCGGATCTATGTGAAGGCGGCCAAGCAGCGCGGCGAGTCGCTCGACCACACGCTGCTGCACGGCCCGCCCGGGCTCGGCAAGACCACGCTCGCGCAGATCATCGCGCACGAGATGGGCGTGGCCCTGCACACGACCTCGGGGCCGGCGATCGAGCACAAGGGCGTGCTCGCGGGGCTTTTGACGGGGCTCGGCGAGGGCGAGATCCTGTTCATCGACGAGGTCCACCGGCTCAGCCCGACGGTCGAAGAGAGCCTGTACTCAGCGATGGAGGATCGGCGGATCGACATCCCGGTCGGCGAGGGATCGGCCGCGATCACGCACTCGATCAGCCTGGCTGCGTTCACGTTGATCGGCGCGACCACGCGGACGGCCTTGCTCAGCGCGCCGCTGCGGGATCGGTTTCACATCGTCGAGGGGTTGTCGTTCTATGCCGACGATGAGCTGGCGGCGATCGTGAGTCGCAGCGCCGCGTTGCTCGGGTTGCCGGCGACCGATGACGGCGCGCGCGAGATCGGTCGACGTAGCCGCGGGACTCCGCGAATCGCCAATCGCCTGACCCGCCGCGTCCGCGACTTCTCGCAGGTCGCTGGCCACGAGAAGATCAATCGCGCCGACGCAGCGCGGTTCCTCGACACGCTCGAGGTCGATCAAGAGGGGCTCAACGCCGGCGATCGACGGATCCTCGAGACCATGTTCGATCTGTTCACGGGTGGCCCGGTCGGCGTCGAGGCGCTCGCCGCCAGCCTCGGCATGCCGCGCGACACGATCGAGGACGTGCACGAGCCCTTCCTGCTGCAGCGCGGCTTCCTGGTTCGAACTCCCCGCGGCCGCATGACCACCGCTCGCGCCGCGCAGCACCTCGGTCGCGTCGATCCGCACACGCGCGGCCGCAAGGGCCGAGGCGGCGACGACGACGACCAATCTTCGTTGTTTTAGGCGCGGCTTTTTTTGCCTCCGCGGCCGCCTCAGTGTGAGCCGCGGGCGGTCGCTCCGCGACCGTTCGCTCGCTCCGCGAGCGAAGCGGATCGGCTTGTGGATTGCGATCGCACGTGGTGACCCCCGTGGGGGGTCTTAATCGAAGCTTCGATGTTGGCAGTCGGACGCGGTCGAGGTAGATGGCCTCGTGGATCGCAGGTCGAAGGACCCGGCGCTGCCCAAGCGAGCTGTGGCTCGGCGCTATCACGTCGCGCTCACGCCCCGCGAGGTGCTCGAGCGACTCTCGGAATTTCCGGGGGTGAAGGCCTACCGGCGCGCGACGGTGCCGGACTTCGGTGGCGTGGTGGCGGACGCCGAGTACACGCTCGAGCTCGGGGACGACGAGTTCACGCTGCACTGCGGTCCACCAGCGGCGCGCGGACAGACGGCGACGGGGATGCTGCGGATCTTGTACTTGCGCGGCCGCATGACGCGAACCGACGAAGGTACGCTGATCGAGCTGAGCTTCGCGCATCGACGGCCGCGCTGGGCCTTGCAGCGCTGGGTCGGCTTCCTGGCGCTCGCCAGCTTGGGCTTGCTGTGGGTGTTGATCGGGCCCGGTGAGCTCGCCAAGAAGGCGCTGCTCTACGGGATTCTGCTCGCGGTGCTCGGGCCCGTGGTCGTCCACGATCTGCGGCGAGCCGAGCGGATCGAGGACAACCGCAAGGCGCTGCTCAACCTGGTCGAGCACAGCTTTGGGCCCATTCAGCTCGACGAGCCGCACCCGGACGAGCCGTATCGGCGGCGGATGATCGCGAGCTCGAGCGTCGAGCCTCCGCGAAGCGATCACGAGCCCGAAGACGACGACGAAGACGACGATTAGGCCGGCTCGTAGATCGCCGGATCGAGCTCGCCCCAGAACACCCGGCGACAGGGTCCGGTCATGATCACGCCTGCGTGTGGATCGGTCGGCACCTCGATCGTGAGCCGTCCGCCGGGCAGTCGTACGTCGACCGGTGTCGCGCTCGCGACCAAGCCCTCGTGCACGGCCGCGACCACCGTCGCGCAGGCCCCGGTGCCGCACGCCTGCGTGATGCCGACGCCGCGCTCCCAGACCCACAGCTCGATCTCGATCGCGCCGGTTGGATCGCGGTGCACCCGAGCGAACTCGACGTTGGTCTTCTCGGGCGCGTAGGCGCCGTCCAGCTCCACACCGGGCCCGAGCCGACGCGCGAGCGCTTCGGGGGGCTCGTCGACGAAGCAGACCGCGTGCGGGTTGCCCATCGACACACCCAGGAAGCTTCGCCCTTCGCCGGCCGCCGGAGTCTGCCTACCGAGCGTGCGACCGGGGCCCATGTCGATGCGGACCTCGAACGCATGCCCACGCGTCCACACCTGCGCGCGCTTGGGTCCTGCGTCGGTATCGATCACCAGCTCGGGCCCGCCGACGATCGCCGCCACGCAGCGCAGCCCATTGCCGCACATCTCCGGGCGCGAGCCGTCGAAGTTCACCACCGTCATCGACGCTCGCGCCTCGCCGCGACCGGGTCCGACCACCAGCACACCATCGGCCCCGATCCCCGTGCGGCGATCACAGAGGGCAGGGGCGTGCGCACGAAACCACGCGATCTCACGGTCGAGATCCTGCACATCCGCGTCGCGACGATCGACGAGGATGAAGTCGTTGCCGAGCCCCTCGACCTTCACGAATTCGATGGCCGCCACCGTGCGAGCATGCGCGACGCCGGCCGCTCGAACAAGACGGTCTCGCTCGAACGAGAGTTGAAGGACCCCCACCGGGGGTCACCACGCACGGTCGTGGTCGACGTGCCCGGAGCGAGCGAAGCGAGCGGCGCGAACGAAAGCGTCCGCGGGGGGCCAAATCAGAGCTCGGCCTCGGCGTCGGCCGAGGGCGCGCGCAGATCGTTGAGGCCGAACTTCTCGAGCTTGCGACGCAGCGCGTGCCGAGTGATCCCGAGCAGCTCGGAGGCCCGCACGATGCGACCCTCCGACAGCTTGAGCGCCAGACGCAGCGCCTCGATCTCGATCTCCCGCAGCGACGAGCCCGGCAGCCGGATGACCAGTTCGGAGTCGTCCGTCGCGCGGACCGAGAGCTCCTCGCCGAGGCCCGCGAAGCACTCGCCGGTGACCCAGTCGCCGGAGCTGCGCAGGACCGCTTGCTCGACCATCGCCTGCAGCTCGCGGACATTGCCCGGGAACTCGTGGGCTTCGAGCTTCGACAGCGCCTGCGGAGAGATGCCGCGGATCGACTTGTCGTAGCGGCGCGCGGCGTCGTCGGCGAACAGGCGCGCGAGCTCGCCGATGTCGCCGCCGCGATGCCGCAGCGACGGCACCGAGACCACCGAGCTGCCTGCACGCGCGAGCAGCTGAGCATGCAGCGAGGAGATGTCGCGCAGCTGATCGGGGCTGCGCTTGCTGATCAGAAACAGCGAGCAGACCAGCTCGACGCCCTGGCTGCCGAGGATCTGGATCAGCCGGGCGAGCGCGTCCTCGCTGGCTCGCTCGCAGCCTCGCAGCGCGACCGTGCCGGGCAGCGTCGCGGTGCTGCCGGGATGCAGCGCGGCGATCACTTGATCGAGCTGATTGAGGAGGGTGAGGTCATCGGCGTCGACCACCAACATCGGCCGGTTCGAGCGGCCGCCGCAGCGGTGGATCCATTGCGCGGTGCGCAACTTGCCCGATCCGGCCTCGCCATGGATCACGACGACCGCAGCGCCTTCGCGACCGATGGTCGTCGCCCGCCCGCGCAGCCGCTCGACAGCGGCCGACTGGCCGGCGAGCCAACGCTCGGCCGCCTCGACCAAGCTGTCGCGGCTCGCCGCGACGTAGTTTCGAAACTCGATGTGGGCGAGCTCGCCACGATGACCAGTCCAAACTTCGCGCAACGAATCCGGCATGACTTGTTCTCCTTCGACGAGCAATCGCGGTCGCGGGGCGACGAGCCGCACCTGGGGTCCATATTCCTATCAGCAACAGCGGGGGACACTGCAAGCAAAATATCGATGCACTATGGATCACTTTAATACAGCAAACTGCTCGATATCGGCCACGACCGAACCCCCATAATGCACAAGGACGGCCGTTTCGGGCCGTCCTTGCTGCGAAATCAACGGTTTGGGTTTGACGATTCTACTCGGCGGGAGCGGCGTCACCCTCGGGGCTGTCCACACTGGCTGGCGGCTGCTGTTGGCTTTCTTCGTCACGCTGAGGCGAATCGCCTCGGTCACTTTCGGGTGTATCACCACCCTCCGACGGGACGGGCTCGGGGGCGACGGCCCCCTCGTCGCTGGGCTGCTCGACGGGCGCTTCGCTCTGGGCGGGCACCAGCGAGGAGGCCTTGGCCTGCATCGCCTTGCCCTCCTCGGGAGTGGGCAGCGGCTGCGGGTTGATGCCGAGCTGCTCGTAGTTGATCTCGTCGTTGCCGTCGAGCATCTCGGTCGAGCCGGCGTCCTCACCCTCGAGGAATTCGGAGCCCGCGTGCGCGCTCGCGTAGGCGAGATACATCGCGCAGATCATGAAGGTGGCAGCAAAGCCCTGGGTGAGCTTGGCCATGAAGTCGGCCCCGCCACCGCCACCGAACACGCTCTGACTGGCACCACCGCCGAGCGCCGAACCAAGCCCGCCGCCTTTGCCTGCCTGCAGCAGGATCGCCAGCACCATCATGAAGGCGACGATGACGTAAATGATCGTGATGAAGGTTTGCATGGGGGCGGGTAGAGAGGTTGGGTCCGGTCAGGCGGCGCTGGTGTGGCGCGCGGCGGCGGAGACGATATCGAGGAACCCGCGCGCGTCAAGCGAGGCGCCCCCGACGAGGAAGCCGTCGATGTCGCCGGCGGTGAGCAGCTCGGCCGCGTTGTTCGGCTTCACGCTACCACCGTAGAGCAGCGATCTGTCAGCACCGCGCAGCCCCTGGTCCTCGAGCCAGCCACGGATGACCGCGTGCATGGAGCTGGCCTGCTCCGGGGTCGCGGTGCGGCCGGTGCCGATCGCCCAGACCGGCTCGTAGGCGATCGTCACGCGCCCGGGGTCGAGCTCGCGGGACAGCTGCGAGAGCGCGGCCGAAAGCTGCGAGATGACAACACTTTCGTGCTCGCCGAGATCACGCTGATCGAGCCGCTCGCCGACGCACAGCACCACGTCGAGCCCGCCTGCGATCGCAGCCTGGAGCTTGGCGGCGACCAAGCGATCGTCGTCGCCGAACATGGCGCGGCGCTCGGAGTGGCCGATGATCGCTGCCGTCACGCCGGCCTCGCGCAGCATCGCAGGCCCGACCTCACCGGTGAACGCGCCGCTCTCCTGGGCGGCGACGTCCTGGGCGAGCAGCCGGGGGGCCCGCGCGCCGTCACCTGTGAATGGCTGCACTGCGTCGAGCGCGAGGTAGGTCGGGGCGACGCCGACGCCCACGTGCTTGGCCGAGCCGAGCGCGCTCGCGAGACCTTCGTGGATCTCGCGGGCGAGCGCGACCGCCTCGCGACGCAGCAGGTTTTGCTTCCAATTTCCGAGCACCCAGATGGTTCGTGGCATGATCGTGTTTCCCGAGATCAATCAGTCGACCTTTGCGAGCGCGACCACGCCCGGCAACTCGCGGCCCTCGACGAACTCGAGCGAGGCCCCGCCGCCCGTGGAGATGTGATCGATCGCGTCGGCCTTGCCGGACTCGTTGAGCGCAGCGACCGAGTCACCGCCGCCGACCACCGTGTAGCCTGGACACGCAGCCACCGCGGCGGCCACGGCCATGGTCCCGGCTGCGAACGCCGGGTTCTCGAACACTCCCATCGGCCCGTTCCAGAACAGCGTCTTGGCGCCTGCGATCACGCCGGCGAACATCGCCTCGCTGCGCGGCCCGATGTCGAGCGCGCGCAGACCCTCGGGCACACCGTCCTCGGCGCTGATCACCTTGGCGTCGCGGCTGTCGAGCGCAGCTCCGCAGCGCAGGTCGACCGGCAGCACCACTCGCACGTCGCGGGCGGCCGCCTTGTCGAACACGCGCTTGCAGTCGTGCATGCGATCGCGCTCGACCAGCGAGGCGCCGAGCTCCTTGCCGCGCGCGAGCAGGAAAGTGTTGGCCATCGCGCCGCCGATCACGATCGCGTCGCCGGCCGCGAGCCGCTCGGTCAGCGCGACCAGGATGCCGAGCTTGTCGCTGACCTTGGCCCCGCCGACCACGGCCACGAAGGGCCGCTCGATGTTGTCGACCAAGCGCCCGAGCGCGTGCAGCTCGGCGCCCATCAGCAGGCCCGGGGCATGAACGCGGATCAGCGCAGGGACCCCGACCACCGACGCGTGGGCGCGATGCGAGGCCCCGAACGCGTCGTTGACATACGTGTCGCAGAGCTTGGCCAGCGCGCGCGCGAACTCGGGATCGTTGGCCTCCTCGCCCGGATGAAAGCGGAGGTTCTCGAGCAGCACGATCTCGCCCGCGCGCGTGTCGTTGACGAGCTTGGTGACGCCGTCGCCGACCACTTCGTCGGGCAACCGCACGGGTCGCTTCAGCAGCTCCGCCAAGCGCCCGGCCACCGGTCCCATCGACTGCTCGGGATCGAATCCCTTCGGCCGGCCGAGGTGCGAGCAGATGATCAGTCGCGCGTCACGAGCCAGCAGCGCCTCGATGGTCGGCAGCGAAGCACGAATGCGAGTGTCGTCTGCAACTTCGCGGCTTTCACCGCGGCCGCGCAGCGGCACGTTGAAGTCGACGCGGACGAGCACACGACGGTTGTCGACGTCGAGCGACTCGAACGAGGGCAGCGTGGGCAGGGGCATCGGGGCGAGCCATAACGCATTCGCCCGCCTCGGTCACCCCGGCACAACCCAAATCGGGCCAGGGGAGAGGCGGGCGAAGCGGTGGCCCGTCAGCCGCAAAGCGGCGTGTCGATGGACGCTGTGAAAACAACTATTCGGCGGGGAGCAGCTCGTCTTTGCTCTTCAGCTCGGTGGAGAGCAGGCTCAGCAGCTCGGTCGAGACGCCGATGATCTGCTCGCGCGTGTAGCCCTGGTCCTGCAGGTGCCGAAACAGAGTGCGGGCGAACACGGGCACGCGACGGGTATCTTGGGTCGGGGGGGTACGGTCGAGCGCTTTCATTCGCCTTCTCCGAGTCGCGCCTGTGTGCAACAGGCGGGCCGCTGCGCGAACGGAGCTCCTGTCCTTTAGCTAAATAGTATGGATATCAAATGGTTGAAGGCAGTGTGGCGCCTGCGGAACCGATCGAACTTGGCGCGTGCTTCGTCAAAATCGCCTCGAAACGGCGATCAGGGTGAAACGGGGTTCGCTTTTCCGGGCCGCAGGGGTGCGAATTCCGGTGCGCGGGTGAATGTTCAGGCGCAGGCCCGAGACGGGGCCGGTCACGCGTGGTCGAGCGTACCCGCGAGCAGCTGCAAGAGCGTGTCGAGGCGCGTCCACGAGCGGTTGTCCATGTCGCGATCGAACGCGGCCCCGAGCTGATGCGTGCCCTCGACCGGCGTCGACCAGACGATCTTCGCCGGCAGCGTGATGTCCTCGGTCTCGCGATCGGGCAGCACCGCCCACAGCTGAAACTGCACGATGGTCTTGGGCTCGACCGGCTCATCTGCATGCACGCAGATGCCCGAGAAGGAGATGTCCGTAGTCTGCCCCTCGATCGCGTGGCCATCCGGCAGGATCACGCGAGCGCGCAGCTCACAGGCGAAGCGTTGATGGGCACGACGCTCGTCCACACGCGTACGCTATCACTGGCGCGCGCCGATGCCCAAATCTCGGCGTGGAGGCGGGGCGAAGTCCAGGCCGGTGAGGCCTGCGAGCAGCCCCTCGACTTCCCGCAGACGCACGTTCAGGTCGATCGCCGTAGCGATGTCGGTCGGTGGCGCGAGCTCGCGCTCCAACAAGATCCGCTCGCGCTCGAAGTAGAGCTGCGTGACCTCGACCAACAGGCGCTCACGAAACTCTGCGACGTCGAGCACCGCCCGCGCTGCCCGCAGCTCGTCGGGGTCGAAGATCAAGCGATCGAGCTCCCAGGTGGCCTTGGCCCGCAGCACGTCCTGATTGCCGGAGTCGTTGCGCAGCGCGTCGGCTTGGCCGACCTCGCGATCGAGGGTCCAGTTGCGATCGAAGCGGCGATCGTACTGGACCGAGACGATCGGCATCGCGGCGGCCGAGCGTGCGCGACGAAGCCAGCGGGCGCTCGGATCCGGATCGAGGCCCGCTCGCGCGAGCGCGGCGGCTTGGACTTGGGCGAGGGTAGGGCCGGCCGGCAGTCGAGCGAGCGCGTGCTCGAGCTGGGCCGGATCAAAGGAAGGTTCGGGCTCGGCAGGCGCAGGCTCGGCAGGCGCAGGCTCGACGATCTCGGGGGCTGGTGGCTCGAGCGCGGGCGGACCGAGCAGCAACAGCGTGAGCGTGGCGGCGATCATGGCTGACCTCCTTCGCACACGAGCGCCGCGAGGGCCTCTCGCTCCGCGTCTGCGAGCGGTCCCGCAGGGACGGTCGGAAGCTCGCGCAGTCGGGCCTGCGTACGCCGGGCGATCATCGCGGCCGCGCGCCGATCCGCCGCCCGACGCTGCCAGTCGAAGCCGAGCTCCACGACGAAGCTGACCTCGAGACCGGTCGAGAGCCGACGCTCGTCGATCGGCGGCACGACACCAGCCTCGCCACCGGCCTTCCATGCGCGCGCGCCTGCGATCTCGACGCTGGCCCGCAGCCGTACCGACGTCGGCCTGCGCACGCGCGGGCCCGCTCGGGTCACGCACATCGTCGTCGGACCCGCGGACTCGCTGCAGCGCGGGGCGTCGCGCCAGCTCAGGCGTCCGCCGATCACCGCAGGCACGATCGCGTCCGGTCCACACGCCGCGGGCCCGATCCGCACGAGCCGGATCGGCGCTGGATCTTCGACGATCTGCGCGCGTCGTTGGCCCGCGAGCACGCGCCAGCGCTGCTCGTCGCGCTCGATCCAGAGGCTCTGCGCGCCCCAGAAGCCCATCCGCCAGTCATCGACGCCCAACTCGGGCGCCCGACCGAGGTCCTCGACGAGTTCCTCCGCGTCCGCATCCTCTACAAACGCGTCGTCGCGGGTGCGCGCGTCGTCGTCGAAGACGATCCGCTCGAAGCAGTCCGGCCCCGGACGCCAGCAGACCCACAGCTCACCCGCATGGACGACCGCCCAGGCGCCGGACTCGGGCTCGACCAAGCTCGGTGGCTGCGCGGAAGCAGTAGAGAGGGAGGACGCTGGCGAGACCAGCAGGATGGTGGACAGGAGGATTGCGCTCACGTCCTGCTTCGTCGGCCCGGCGCGCGAGCGTTTGCAGATTTTTTCGCGATTTCTCGCGACGCCCTGCAAAGGCCCCGGCGCTGGGCCGACAACCCCGGCATGCCGATCCCGCTGCTCACCGCCACCTTGCTCGCCATTCCCCCGCTCGACGCTCCCGGGCTCCACTTCATCGACGTCGGTCAGGGCTCCGCGCTGCTGATCCGCGGCGAGTCTGGCGAGGTCGTGCTGGTCGACTCCGGACCTTCGTCCGGGGCCGAGGCGATCCTCGCGGCCCTGCTCGCGCACGACGTCGAGTCGGTCGGCCTCTGGATTCACACCCACTACGACGCCGACCACATCGGCGGCTTCGCCCGCGTGGCCGCTGGTCTCGACGGCGTGTGGCCGTCCGAAGACGATCTACAGATCGACCGCCTGTGGGATCGCGGCGTCGCAAGCCCGATCCCCGACACCGACGCGACCTCGCTCTACTTCGGCCTCGTCGGCGATCGCCGGGAGCGACCCGAGCCGGGCCTCATCCACGCTGGCGAGGGCCTGCGGATCGAGGTGCTCGAGCTCGATCCGCAGGCCCTCGCCAGCGTGGATGAGGCCCGGCTCGGGTCGCTCCCGGCGATCGCCGACGAGTCCGAAGTAGAGCGAGGTCGCGTCGGTGTCGGGGATCGGAGCTGCGAGGCCGCGGTCCCACAGGCGGTCGATCTGCAGATCGTCTTCGGACGGCCACACGCCGTCGAGCCCCGCGGTGACGCGAGCGAAGCCGCCGATGTGATCGGCGTCGTAGTGGGTGTGAATCCAGAGGCCGATCGAGTCGACCTCGTGCGCGAGCAGGGCCGCGAGGATCGCCTCGGCCCCGGAGGATGGGCCGGAGTCGACCAGCACGACCTCGCCGGCCTCGCCGCGGATCAGC
>DATLLB010000999.1:0-2323 GCA_035538075.1 Enhygromyxa sp. | reverse complement strand
GCCGTCGAACACCGAGATGCGATCGCCGTAGCGACGCCCGAGATCTCGGACGATGCGGTCCAGCTTCCAGCGCGGGTTCTCGATCTCCAGCACGATCGACACGTCCGCGCCGCTCTCCAGCGCCTGCTCGGCGATCGCCCGGGTCGCCGTCGCCCAGGTCTCGGTGAACACCAACAGCACGCGATCGGGCGCCTCGTAGTCGCCCCGCAGCGTGCGACCCTCGAGCGGCTCGCTCCGGATCACGAGGCTGCTCGGCGCCTGGCCGGGGATCGTATCGGCGGGCGTCGTGAGGCTGGGGTCGAAGCCCAGCAACGCGGTGACGATCGGCACCAGCACGGGCGCTCAGGGTAGCCGGTTTGTGCGACCGGGCCGATGGGCTGTGAGCGGCCGTGCGGGGCCCAAAATGACGAGACCGGGATCGCGGGGGCGATCTCGGTCTCGATGTGCCGGGGGGCAGACTTGAACTGCCGACCTGAGGGTTATGAATCCTCCGCTCTAACCAGCTGAGCTACCTCGGCAGAGGGTGCGGACGGGGCGGAGTTTCTAAGCGAGATGAGCCGGGCAGTCAAGCGAGGGCTCGCAGCGGCGCATGAAACGCCCGCTGCTCCGCGGAAACGACGCAAGACCGCGATCAAAACCGAGAAGCGCATCGACCTCGACGAACAATGGATCCCCATTGAATGATCACACTCTCAGTGGCGAGTCGGCCCATCACGATCGGGCGAAGTTCCCCAACCACGTAGCGCTTGCATCGCTTCTTGATCCTCGGAGCAGGCCGGGTTTCGCTATACCCCGTGGCGCATCCCGAGGCTTCCAATCCGCTGACGTGGGCACATTCGCAGAGTCTGTCGATTGCGCTGCTGCGGCCCGGCCAGGTCTCGGATCAGTGCTGGAAGGACTTCGCGCGTTCGTTCGAGCAGGTCTCGACCACGCGCTTGCTGCTGCTGGTGCTCGGCCCCGTCGATCTTCCGGCCGGCTACCGCCGCGCGCTGACGCGATCGATCGGTGATCGACGCGTGGCCGCGCTGGTCGACGGCATGGTCGGCCGCGAGTTGGTCACCGCGTTGAACTGGGCGGGCGTGACGATCGAGAGCTTCCCCATCTCGCACCTTCGTGAAGCGCTCGGCTCGCTCGACCCCGAGGCCGAGGGCGAGCCGATCGAGCTGTGCCTCGATCTCGCCGCGCGGCTGATCGGCTTGACAGCGACAGGCGCGGCCGCGTAGGCCGGCGTCATGGCCGACGATCCCAAGCTCAGCGATGACGCCCGCGCAGTGGTCGAGGGGCGCGCGTGGACGGAGTTTTGCCAGGCGCTCGAGCGGGCGGGCGCGGCGGTGCTGTCCAAGCACGCGCCTAGCGATCCTCGCAACCGCGCCGAGGGATTTCGTCACCTCTCGCGGCTGATCCGTGCCGGGCTCGAGGCCTTCGTCGAGTACGCCGATCCGGAAGCCCCTACCCTGCGCCGCATGGTCCACGAGACCGTGAAGATGGGCGCCGACAACCCCGACAACCACTACTTGAACGCGAGCATCAGCGGCGCGTACGAGTATCGGATCACCGGCACGCGCGGGACCGTCGACTACCTCGCCTTTGCCACTCAAAAAGGCGGCTATGGCGAGGGCCGCGGGCTGCCGCCGACCGGCTCCGTCGAAGCCTCGGAGCTGAGCTTGGGGCCGAACGGCGAGCTCGAGCTGTGGGTCAGCTGTGAGCGCAAGCCGGGCAACTGGTTGCCGATGGAGCCCGACACCGGCCTGTTGATCGTCCGCCAGACCTTCCTCGATCGCGAGCGCGAGCAGCCGGCCGAGCTTCGCATCGAGCGAGTGGGCGGCAGCAATCGTCCGCGAACGCTCGAGCCCGAGGCGCTGGCCTGGGGGCTGCGCAAGACGGCGATGCTGGCCGGCGGCGCGCCGATGCTGTTCGGCAGCTGGGCCCAGGGCTTCGCCAAGAAGCCCAACCAGCTGCCGCGCTTCGACGATCAGGTCTCGCGCATGGCCGGCGGCGATCCCAGCATCGCCTACTATCACGGCTACTGGTCGCTCGCGCCCGACGAGGCGCTGGTGATCGACATCGATCCGCCCGAGTGTCAGACCTGGAATTTCCAGCTGAACAACTGGTGGATGGAGTCGCTCGACTACCGCTTCTACCCGGTCTGCATCAACAAGCACTCGGCCACGCGGCGCGCCGATGGATCGGTGCGCATCGTCGTGTGCGACGAGGACCCGGGCGTCGACAACTGGATCTCGACCACCGGCCTGCGCGAAGGGACCATGCTGCTGCGCTGGGTCCGTGCGCAGACGCATCCCGAGCCACGCACCTCGGTCGTGCC
>DATLLB010000998.1:0-2560 GCA_035538075.1 Enhygromyxa sp. | reverse complement strand
GCGCACGCCTGACCGCCGCCCCCTTCGGCCGGCGACTCGAGCAAGGCCGCCGAGGTCGCCGCCAAGACCCACGCTGCGATCGATGAATTCGAGGTCGATCAAGTGGTGCTGGTCGCCGAGCCGAAGATCCTCGGCGAGCTGCGGCAGGCGCTACGCAAGTCCGCGCGCGAGCGAGTGGTGCTGGAGATCGGCAGTCACCTGACCCAGGCCGCCCCCAACGAGCTCGCGCGACGCCTCACCGAAGACGGCACCCTCGGCCTCGTGCGCGAGCCCTCGCCGCGAATGTCCAACTAATCATCGAGCGCCTCGAGATAGCGATACGCTCCACCCAGCGGGCTGGCGCGCAGCGTGGAATAGTCCCCGCGCACCCCGAGCGTCTGCCCGTCGGGTCCCTCGAATTCGGCGATCCCATAGTGATTGTCGATGTCGTTGATCCCGATGTAGCGCACGATCATGCCCTCGCGCAGCTCATCGATGGTTCGGATCACGCGATAGCGGTCACCGGGGATCAGGCGATCGATCGTCAACTGCGGCGCCTCGCCGCCGCGCTCGCGGGTGACTCGGTTGGGCATGCGCAGATCATGTTGACAGGCCCCGCCCTTCTCGGGCATCTTCCGCGCTGACTGACTGTCAGTCAGCGCGGAAGATGCCCGCCACGAGCCCAGCAGCCGCCTCCGAGCCCAGCCGCCGGCGCGAGCTCGTGGCCACGGCCAAGCGCCTGTTCCTCGAGCGCGGCTTCTCGCAGACCAGCGTGTCCGCGATCGTGCGCGAGGCCGGCGTCGCGCAGGGCACCTTCTATCTCTACTTCAAATCCAAGCAGGCGCTGCTGCCCTACCTGCGCGCCGAGGTCCTCGGCCACTACCTGAGCGCGTTCGAAGAGAGCACCCAGGATCGCGCGGCCCGTGCCGACGCGCGACTGATCGCCGGAGTCACCCGCATCCACGCGATCATGCGCGAGCAGGTCCCGCTGATTCGAGTGCTGCGCGAGGCCACCAGCAGCGAGGAGATCGAGCAGATCTGGCTGGAGGGCCGCGAGACGCTCTCGCGTCCGCTCGCCGAGCTGATCGCGATCGGCCGGCAAGACGGCAGCTTCGTCGTCGACGATCACCGCATGGCCGCCCACCTCGCGCTCGCGCTGCTCGACGATCTTTTGTTCGAGTCGCTGGTCTGGCAGCGCCCCGCTCCGCCCGAGCAGACACTCTGGCACGCCACTCGTTTTCTGCTGCGCGCGCTCGGCTGCACGGCCGCGCGAGTCGACGCGCTCGTTCCCCCTCTGCGCGAGGAGCCCCGCAAATGAGCTACCGATCCGTTTTTCGCCCCGATCTCTTCGCCGGCCAGACCATCGTCGTCACTGGTGGCGGCAGCGGCATCGGTCGCTGCACCGCGCACGAGCTCGCCAGCCTCGGTGCCCACACGGTCTTGATCGGCCGCAAGCTCGACAAGCTCGAGCGCGTAATGGCCGAGATCGTCGATGACGGCGGCTCGGCCAGCTGCCACGCGCTCGACATTCGCGACGAGGCCGCCGTGCGCGACACGATCAAGGCGATCCTGGCCGATCGCCAATCCGTGCACGGCCTCGTCAACAACGCCGGCGGCCAATACACCGCCCCGCTCGAAGCCATCAATCAAAAGGGCTTCGAAACCGTTGTCCGCACCAACCTGGTCGGCGGCTTCTTGATGGCCCGCGAGCTGTTCTCGCAGCACTTCGTCAAGCATGGCGGCACGATCGTCAACATCGTCGCCGACATGTGGAATGGCATGCCCGGCATGGGCCACTCCGGCGCTGCGCGGGCCGGAATGATCAACTTCACCAAGACCGCCGCGATCGAGTGGGCGCGCGCGGGCGTGCGGATCAACGCCGTGGCCCCCGGCTGGATCGCCAGCTCGGGCATGGACACCTACCCCGACATGGTCAAGGCGATGATCCCGACGCTGGCCAAGGCCGTGCCGCTCAAGCGCCTCGGCACCGAGGCCGAGATCTCCGGCGCAATCTGCTTCCTACTCTCGCCCGCCGCCGCGTTCATCACCGGCACCACGCTGCGCGTCGACGGGGCGGCTCCCAACATGCCGCACCACTGGCCGATGCCCGATCACGACAAGTCGCTGCCCTTCGACGGCTTCCATCGCTCCACCCTGACCGACGATCTCCGCCGCCTGACCAAGCTGGATCGAGTGTGATCATGCCAGCTCTACACTCCACCCTCGACACTCGCAGCGACGCCTACCAACAAAACCGCGCGCAGATGCTCGCGCTGGTCGAGGGCTTTCGTGCGCTCGAATCCGCCGTCCGAGCCCACGGTGAGACCAGCCGCGCCAAGTTCGAGAAGCGCGGCCAGCTGACCCCGCGCGAGCGCGTCCATCGACTGCTCGATCCCGGCTCGCCGTTCCTCGAGCTCTCGACGCTGGCCGGCTACAAGATGCACGACGACAACGGCCGCAAGGACACGCTCGGCGGCGGCAACATCACCGGCATCGGCTTCGTCGCGGGCGTGCGCTGCATGGTCTCGGCCAACGACAGCGCGATCGAGCCGCCTTTGATCGCGCTGTCGTTGGCCGAGAC
>DATLLB010000997.1:0-4400 GCA_035538075.1 Enhygromyxa sp. | reverse complement strand
AGCAAGAAGCGCGCGGGATCACGCCGGAGCACATCAACGCGCTCGAGAGCGTGCTGCTCCGCGACGGCCGTGGGACCGTGCTGCTCGTCGCCGATCCCCAGACGCCTGCGAGCGAGCTCGAGTCGGGGCTGCTCACGCTGATCTCGGCTCGGGTGAAGACCATCGAGCTCGCCGTGCACGAGCCGCGGCTCGATGGCGAGGGCTCGGTCGTCGTCGCGCTGCCGCTGCACGTCGTCTACGAGGGCGACCTCGGCCCGGGCGCGCGAGCGCTGCGAGAGGCCCGAATCGAGGTCGAGCTGACCGGTCGTGGCCCGCGCTTTCGCGTCGACGGCCGGCTGCTGAGCGCCACCCCGGCGCTGCCGAGCGATGTCCAGCGCACGGTCGCGGACCTCCACCGCGCCTACCCGCGCGAGCGAGTGATCAACCTGTCGATCGGCGGCGACGTCCAGCCGCAGCAGCTCGTCGATCTGCTCGCTAGCCTGACCGGCGGGATCAACCCGCTGTTCCTGGCGGCCGGGATGGTGATCCAGCCTGCGAGCGCGCCCAAGCCGGGCAACGACCCGGCCGCCGATCGGGCGCTCACGGCCCGCCTCGCGCTGCTCGACGCGAACCCGACCATCGCCGTGCAAGCCAACGCGAGCTTGTCCGAGGACGATCGCGCCCGGGTCGAGCAAGCCGCCGCGACCCTGCGCGAGTGCGTGCCCGAGCTCGAGACCGCGCTGCCCAAGCAAGGCGTGACGCTCACGCTCGAGTTCACCGACGGCAAGCTCGGCAAGCCGCGCGCGGCCGGCAAGCGCGTCGACGCGGCCGCGCTCGGGCGCTTCGAGGCGTGCGCGAGCGATCGCTTGCTCGGCTTTCACCTGCGCGACACGACCAGCCCGGCGAGCGTGACCCTGCTCGTGCGTTGATGCGACGCCGCGTCAGAGCGGCTCGATCAGCAGCATCGCGTGCACGCGCTCGGGTTCGCCGTACTCGTCGAATTCGCCGGTCCGCACGGTGACCCACGCGAGCCCCTGCGCGCGACCCTCGAGCGTGATCCCCCAGCCCACGCGATCGATGTCGAGATCGAGCTTGCCCTGGCACTCGAGCTCGCCCGCTCGATCGTGGACCGTCACGCCGAGCGCCTCGCTGCCCTGGACCAGCGAGATCAGCCGATCGCCGAGCCGCACCAGCGCGATCTCGTCGTCGTCGTGGCCTCGCCAGCCCTGCGGCCACTCGACCTGGTCCTGCATGATCACCTCGCCGCTCGGCGAGACCGCCTCCAGCGTGCTCGTCGCTGGCTCGAGCTCGATCAGCTCGGACGGGAAGCGCTCGCTGTCGAAGCGCGGGCCGCCGGTGTGGGCGAGGTAGAGGCGCTCGTCGTCGACAGCCATGCGGATCGGATCGTGGCCATCCGCACCGGACCAGATCGTCTCGCCGGTCGCGAAGTCGAGCGTCAGCGGGAAGCTCGGTCCGTAGTCGATCAGCGGCGGGGTCGCTATCAGAGCCAGCACACCATCGACGACCCCGATCGGGTTGGCGGACGCGAACACGCTGTCGTCGTCGGGCGTGGGGAGATCGCCGCGTGACCACACCACCGCGCCGCTCAGGTCGCGGCGCTCGACGATCACCTCGCGTTCCCACGGCGGCGTCTCGGTCCCAATCGTGACGATGAGCGCGCCTTCGTGATGGAGCAGCCCGCCGCCGTTCACCTCGCCGCCGAGATCGCTCAGCTCGTCGGCCCACTCGACCTGCCCCGCGGCGTCGAACTGGAACAGCCACGCGGGCAGATCGTTGCGGCTCGCGGCCAGCAGCCACATGCGACCGCTGACGGGATCGTGCTCGATCGCGCCGTAGTAGCTGGCGGGATCGAGGTCGACGTCGAGCTGCACGACGGTGGTCAGCGATCCGTCCGGCTCGATCTGCTCGATCGACCAGTCCGACAGCTCGAACAGCGTGCGACCGCTCCGCGTGATCCGATCGGGGCTGAACGGCAGGATTCGCGCGCGGACGCACTCGCGATCGAGGGGATCGATCGTCCGCTCGCCACAGCTCAGCAGCGGGATTGCGACGACCACCCAAGCATGGCGCGCATCGACCACGGCGAACAGGGTACCGCACTCGTGCATCGCGCCGAGTGCCGCTCGGGTGCCCGCCATCATGCCGGTCGATGCGTGGATTGGCCGAGGGGGTCCGCCGCACCACGCCGGTCGATGCGTGCGATGGCCGAGGCCCTGTCCGGCACCATGCCGGTCGATGCGTGCAATGGCCGGCGCGCTGTCTGGCACCATGCCGGTCGATGCGTGCAATGGCCGGCGCCCTGTTTGGCACCATGCCGGTCGATGCGTGCGATGGCCGGCGCCCTGTCTGGCACCACGTCAGTCGATGCGTGCAATGGCCGGCCGGGTGCGACGCAGCCTCTCGAGCACTGCGCACAATGGCAGGCCGGGTGCGACGCAGCCTCCCGCTCATCGCTCGCATATCCCGACGAGTTGCGAGCCATCGCACCGGGTATTGCACGCTATCCGGACGGGTTGCGAGCCAGCGGGTCCGCCACCGCACGCACCTCCCGAGGGGTGTCCGAGACCAGCTCGACCACCTCGCGCGATGCGAGGAAGGCGCCAAACCACCTCGGATCCACCGCGCCGAGTCCCTCCCCCCTCCCCAGGGCGGATGCTCTAAAGTGGCCCTCGTGCGCGATCGAGTCCTGCCGGCGGTGCTGTGCCTAGCGTGCGCGTGCCCGTCGAGCGAGCCGCCCACGCCGACGCCGCAGAGGCGCGTCGAGTCGGCGCCCGCGGTCGCGCAGGGCCAACCGGCTGCGCCCGATCCGGACGAGGCCGCGCTCGAGGTCATCGACGCGCAGCTGCGGACCGGTCGCACGCGGGTCGGCGAGGCGGTGCGACTGCACGTGAGCGCATGGCGAGCCAGCAACGCGCCAGGCTTGTCGCCCACCGTCGAGCTGCTCGGCGAGGCCCCGGCCACGGTCGAGCGCGTCGGTGAAGAGATCATCGAAGAGCGAGACGGCCGCGTGCGCGAGCGGGTCGACTTTCTGATCGAGCCGTCGGAGGCCGGCGTCGTCAACCTCGCGGTGCGGGTCGAGGCCCCGCCCGGCGAGCCGCAGCAGCGCGACCTGACCTTGGTGGTCGACAAGGCTCTCTCTGCGTCCGAGCTCGCCAAGCAGCTGGCCACGCAGTCCGGTCGGCTCGAGCGCGGGCGGGCGCTGGCCAAGCAAGGCGACTACAAGCGCGCGATCGAGGCCTTCAACCTGGCGCTCGAGCAGGAGCGCGAGGATCCGCTGGTGCTCGGCGAGGTTGGTTGGACCGCGTTCCTGGCCGGCGACTACAGCCTCGCCCGTCGAGCCACGCGCGAGGCTCTGCGTCACCAGAGCGATCCCGAGGCTCGCGGCGCGCTGCTCTACAACCTCGGCCGCATCGCCGAGGCGCGTGCGCGCGAGGACGATGCGATCGCGGCCTATCGACGCTCGCTCGCGGTGCGGCCGGGCTCGGATCCCGTTCGCCTGCGCCTCGACAAGCTCGCCGCGGACCGCCCTGCCCCGACCTGCATGGGCCCGAGCTGTCCGCTCACACCTCCGGTCGACGCCATCCGTGCATGCGAGCTGGTCGAGGAGGAAGCCTGTCCGCTGTTTCGCCAGCGCGGCGCGTGCAGCTGCGACGCCGAGGAGCTGAGCAAGCTCGACGCGATCGGCCCCTGGCGGCTGCTGACCCTCAAGGAGCGCGACGCCGAGCTGGGTCTCCAGCACGTGTACGTCCTGCTCGCCGACGCGCCCGGCGAGACACCGGACGAGCCGCGCTATCAAGTGTTCGCGCCGCTGCCGGGCTCGCAGGTGCGTGGGCAGCTGCAGGGCGGCGTGCGTGGGGCCGAGTCGATCGAGGCCGGCGAGAGCAAGCTGCTGCGCGTCGACTTCGAAGGCACGATCAGCTCGGCGCCCACTGACGATCCCGAGGCTGAGCCGATCAAGCGCGCGCGCGGGTGGACGCTGCTGTGCGCGTTCGTGGCCGAAGGCCGGCCAGTCTGTGCGCCGCCGCTGCTCAGCCTCCACGAAGCGTCCGACGGCACCCGCTTCGAGGCTCCGGTGATCGTCGCCCCCGATGGCACCATCAGCCAGACCATCGCGTCCGGCACCGCGCCGAGCCAAGCCGCGCTCGACTCGGAGTTCCCCGGCGCCCGCCTGCAGGTGCTGACTCGCCCCACGACGGCAGCGAGCTTCCTCGTCCACGCCGGCTAGCGCGCCCGGAGCAGCTGTTGCTCGGCGCTCTGCGTGCGCGCGGCGAACTCGGCGAGCTTGCGGTAATCCGCAGCCTCGACGATCCCCGGCACCAGCGTCGAGCGGCTCTCGAAGGTCAGCTCGCGCTGCCCGACTCCGCCGGCGACCAGCTTGCGCTCGTAGCTGCCGCGCGGAT